>CAMCJU010000043.1 GCA_945875085.1 Candidatus Phycorickettsia trachydisci | reverse complement strand
GGCATACTTATATGAACCCTATATGATAAAAAAAAATGTCAAAAGATCATTTTATAAAGGAAATTTTTAGCAATGTAGCTAATAAATACGACTTAATGAATGACCTTATGAGTTTGGGTATTCATCGAATATGGAAAAGTCAGTTTTGTAGTCTGGTGGAAAATCTGGACTCCAAGATTCTGGACGTAGCAAGCGGTAGTGGCGATATCGCCTTCAGGCTGCATAAGCTCTGCCTTGCAAATGGCATCACGCCTGAAATAACCTTAACAGACGTCAATGAAAAGATGTTGCAAGTTGCCAAAGATAGGGCAATAGACCTCAATATCCTGAGCGATTTGGAATTTATCGTTGCTGATGCTACCAAGCTTCCTTTTGAAGATAATAGTTTTGATTACTACACCATTGCTTTTGGCATACGTAACATTTGCGATATGGATGGGGCTCTTGCGGAAAGTTACAGAGTTTTAAAGCCTAAGGGTCATTTTTTATGTTTGGAGTTTAGTAAGCCTACAATGCCTATCATGCGCGATATTTATAATTTATATCTTGAGAAAGTTATCCCTAAAATTGGCCAGCTTGTGACTAATCATCAAGAAGCTTATGAATACCTAGCAGATAGCATCAAGGCCTTTCCTGAGCAAAGTGTTTTTTTAAATATGATGCAAAAAGCAGGTTTTAAAATCGCCAATTTTAAAAATTTAAGTAACGGGGTTGCTTGTATTTATTTTGGATATAAGTCATGAGTATATTATATGATACCTTAAGGCTGCTGCAATTAATAAGCAAGTATCGAATTCTAGATACGACAGTAAAGGCAAACTCCAGCCTGCTGAGTTATGCACTATATAACCTATGTATTATAATTTTTTACCCGCCCAATATTTTTTTAAGTACACGCCCGTTAAAGGGCGATCAGGTTATTCGGGTTTGCAAGAGTCTGGGGCCAATATACGTTAAATTCGCCCAAGCGATATCGACGCGCCCTGATGTCTTTGGAGAAAAAGCTTGCGCATTTTTGCAAACTTTACAAGACAAGCTCAATCCTTTTGCTTTTGAGATTGTCGCAGAAACTATCAGGAAAGAATTGGGCAGGAACTTAGAAGAGATATTTGCTGATTTTGATCCAGTAAGCTTTGCTGCCGCCTCAGTCGCCCAGGTGCATAAAGCTAGATTGCATTCTGGCCAAAGTGTGGCGGTAAAAGTTTTGCGGCCAAAAATAAAGGAAAGATACGCTAAGGATCTCAAAACGCTGCGTTTTATTGCAAAAATCCTGCTCTTTTTGATGCCCACTTGGCAAAAATTTAAGATCCAAGAGATATTATCAGTATTTAATGATACGATGCTTTTAGAGCTGAATTTAAAAATAGAGGCAGCGCATTGCTCAGAGCTTCAAGCTAATTGCGCCAAAGATACAAACATCTATATTCCTTATGTATATTGGGCACTTACTACTGAGAGTATATTAGTTAGTCAGTGGGTAGACGGTATCTCAATTTATGATATTGAGAAAATAAATTCCGCAGGTCTTGATGCGGCAGCATTGTCTCGTCAGGTAGCAGTTATGTTTTTTAATCAAACATATCGAGATGGCTTTTTTCATGCCGACCTTCATCCTGGCAACATCTTTTTGACTTATGATGGGAAAATCGCCTTAGTGGATTTTGGCATCATGGGCAGGCTTAGCCAGCAAGATCGCCTTACAGTAGCACAAATATTACACGCGCTTCTTAATAGAAATTATATGCGCGTTGCTCAGCTACATGCAGCTGCCGGCTATATTCCAAAAAATACTGATTTATCGCTATTTGCCTTGCACTGTAGGGCTATTTGCGAGCCTATTGTTGGCCTTGCTTTAAAAGACGTTAGCATTAATAACATTCTTGGTCAGCTATTTGCGGTAATTCAAAAATTCGGCTTAGAGATACAGCCTCAGCTTATTATGCTGCAAAAAAGTATGATTATTATAGAAGGTATAGGCAAAATTCTTGATCCAAACATCAATATGTGGCACATAGCGGCTCCATGGATGGAAAAGTGGGCGATAAAAAACCTTACGATAGAGGCCAAATTTTATAAGTTATTAAAAAGATTCAAAGAGTCAAGTTTTTATAGTCAGTTTGATATTATTTAAATTTGCGGCTTTATCAGGGTATCTATTGTTATGATTATTAGTAGATAAATTGTTATAAGTCCAAACTCAATGACTATCATCTTGATAATAGCCCAAGCAGCCCAAGAAGCCTTTTTCGATATTATGAGCTTGACTATTGAAGAGGCTATTATTAAAATGGATTTAGAAAACTTTATGGATTTAGAAAACTTGAAAGCCAGCATTGGTGTTTAATAATACTTAAAGCAAGAAATTAAATGTGCTTTTACTGTCGAAAAGATGGTAATATTGCATGGGTATATATTTAAATAATTTTAGGTAAAAAAATGACTCTTGAAGTTACGGACGAAGATTTTGAGCAAACTATTGCAAATAGTAAGATTCCAGTGCTTGTTGATTTTTGGGCAGAGTGGTGCGGTCCATGTAGGTTACTTACTCCGATAATCGAAGAATTATCATTAGAGTTAGATGGCAAGATCAAGGTAGTTAAGATGGATATTCAAAACAATCCAGATACCCCATCTAAACTTGGCGTCAGAAGTATTCCAACCTTGATGCTTTTTAATGATGGTAAAGTTATTGGCACTAAGATTGGCGCTGTTGCTAAGGAGGTAATTATTGACTGGCTAGAGCAGGATCTGCCATAAGCCTATAAGGCAATCTTTCTTTATTTAGCGTTGATATTTAATGTATTGTTGCTGCTTTCTTTTTCGCTTTCTGCTTTGTCAACAAAGCTTTTGCCCTGATTTTTCAGAGCGCCTTGCGCTTTTAGCTTATCGAGAAAGCTGGTGCTGGGATCTTTAACAATGCCTCTTTCTGCTAATTTATCAACAAAGGTCTTGTTAGATATTGCGGTTTTATATTTTTCTGGGCTATGTCCTATAACGGCAGCGCTTCTTTCTCGCTCATTTATGATCACTTGAGCAAGCGATGGCTTTGCAGGACCTTCTGGCTCAATACCTTTGCCTATATCTCTGATCAAATCTCCCAAGTTTTTCTTAGCGCTCTTGTCCTTGGTATATAATCTGCAAAATTCCAATACCTTAATACAAGCGCCTTTGATTTTGCTTAATATACCTTTATCAGGCTGCTTGGTATATTGCTGATATATGTCTTGCAGTTGTGCTGCAAAAGTTTCTTTAGATCTTTCTATAACATCAGACTCTACCTTAGAGGCTGCTTGGTATATCTGGGTTACTTGTGTTGCTTTGTTTTTAAATTCCTCTTGGCTTTTAGAGTCCTTTAATATGGAATAAAGTTTTTTGGGCAAAGTTGCCTGATAGTCCTTTGCTTCAATTTTAGTTTTAGCGGTATTTTCTAATTGTATTAAATTTTTCAAGCCAGGGTTTACAACTTTTGTAACGCAGCCAGATTGCTCCAAAATTTTTGCAAGTCTTTCCGGATGTATATTGCTTAAGTTTTCTTTTTTGGAAATGGGCTCCTTAATAATCCGCTCTTCGTTAGCGATAATCCCTTGAGCTTGCAAATCTAAAGAGGTAAGCCTATTTAGCTGATCTGTAACAGATATGATAGATCTTGCGGCAAATTCTGAGCAGATCATCTCTCGCTCTTCTGGCGTTGCCTGAAACATTCTTTGTGACAAGTCTCTAAAATCATTTTCCAGGGATTGTGTGTGTCCCTTTAATATAGTTTTGGGATTTAGCCAATATCTTCCATCCAGACGCTGCTGGTCATTTTGTAGTATTAAGCCTTTGTTTTCTTTTATAAAATTCTTTATATTAGTTTTATCTTGCTTTAATTGTTGTTTCTGACTATTAACTAATGTTAGGGCCTTTGTTTTCTCTAGAATGTTTTCATCCAAAGCCTTTACGCTTGCGGCATCTTGCGTAGCTTGTTTTTTCTCTTCCAAAAATACAATATAGGATTTTAAGAATTTGCCCTGAGTTAATGTCCCTTTCAGCTCCTTTCGTATTTTTTCCAGTTGTATCTCGTGCTCTTCGATTTGATAGGGAATCTGCCCAACGTGTAAAGCATATGATAATTCCTCATAACGAAACTGCATTACATCTTGCCAGGTATTTTTTACCTTCTGGCCATGCTCATCTGTTACGAAAGCGCCCTTTGGGTCTTGCTTGTATCCATAATCTATATTTTTTAATTGCTCTGCCCTTTGCTCATCTACTAATTTTGCCGGATCAATCCTAAGCACATCAGCTTTTAGTATTTCTTCTAAATTCAGCGCATCACTCCTTTGTTCTTGCCATATATCTGATTTGGTAACTATTGGCTCAGCTGGGTTTCTGCGGTCTATGTATATAGGGGCGGCATGGTTATATTTAGTAATGAATGCTTCTTCTAATTTCCCTTCATGGCCAGACCAAGTTTGCCTCCCTTGCACGGCTTTTGTTTTGGATGATAAATACAGCGCTAGATCTCCATCTTTATAATTTTTTGCCTCTAGCGCCATCGAGCCTATAGTTGATGCTATATCTGTAGATTTTTTTATGCTATTATAAACTTCCAAGAACCGATGGTTTGTAGATCCTTGCGCCATCATCGTTAATATCTCTCCCTGCTTGTTGTCTAAAGATTGTAAATTAGAAATTTTATTGTATTCTGATAGTGTTAATTTCTCATCTTCTGAAATTGGCAGTTGCTGAGCTTCTAACTCTTGAGCTATTTGTAATTTTTGCGCTACTGCCTCGAACTGATCAAGATCGCGAGTCTTAAAAGTAAAATAAGCTAAGAAGCTTTTGGCATCTTGAGAATTTTCAAACAGATCAATAGCTTGTTGTTCTTCAGCTGTAGGATTATCTGGATCTGCTGCTGTTAAGGCTGGCGTATTATCGCTCCGAAGCTTGGCGTTAAATTCCATATCGCCAACTTTATTTGCAATAATATCTGCAATCCTGCCCCAAGCATTCCTGTTGCTGTCTGCAAGTAGTGTTATTAACTCTAGCTCCTCTTCGCTATATGGATTTTTCATGATTCATCGCCTTTCGGGTTTGTATTTCTTTGTCATTTAGTTGCTTGATTTTTAAATCGCTGCTTTTGGCTATGCTTTATCCTTTTTTAAGTCCGCCTCATAAAGCAACGCTTCTGTTTGTTTATATTAATATTATATAAATTTTCAATATGTTTCGACAAGCTAAATCATTAATTAATAGTTAACTCAACGCTTAAAGGACAATTATACAATGCAGAAACATTAAAATGCCAAGGAAATATTCAAGTTACTTGTCTTTTAAAAAACTGACTGATAAACTCATTAAAACTACTTTATAAAAAGACAAATTTATGAAAAAACAGGATTGGGAGATCTATCAAGGCAATGCGCAAAAGGACGTTTTATTCACTCAGCTAGCCTATACTGATAATGAAGAAAAGCAGGCTAATTATCAAGAGATGGCTGCAGAGCTCGCGCCAAATCATGAATTATTTTTATACTCTGATTACATGGATGATACAAAGGGATTTGAGTATCGCTGCGCTGTGTTTATAGATCGAGAAAATAAACAAATCGTATGTGCAAATGCAGGCACAAGGCTCAAGGCTAATTCAAAAGGTGCCAATGATTTAATAGATGATGGCAATTTGATTTTGCACCTCCCTCCTCGTAAACTCCAGTCGGCTAAAATATTAAATGAAACTATTTTAGATAATTTGGGCGCCGAAATATCTGAGTATAAATTTCACTTTACAGGCCATTCATTAGGAGCTGCAATGGCTCAGATGCAAGCTACCGATCTTTTTTTGCAAATGCGCCAGAGAGATATCAAGCCTTTGGAAATCTCAACAATTACTTTTGATAATCCTGGTGCGCAGCCAATTATCGACAAAATGCTCAAAGAGAAAAACTTAAATCCTGAGACGGTTGATATAAACCATATAGTTGTCAATAACAGGCCTAATTTTATCAACACCCTAAATGCTCAAGCTGGCGAAGTCTTTGAGCTCGTGCCTGATAATCGCTCTAATTTCCTTGATAATGTAAATTCTAACATTAAGACGAAATTTGAGAAAAATGCGCCAGGAGGAGGGCGGGTCTTTGATATTTTAAAAGACAATGTCATTCCACTAATTAGCGAGGTGGTCTCTTTGTTTATCCCAAAGTCTGTTAAAATTCTAGCAAAGGCAGTTAACTTTCTAGTAACAGGAATGTCACAGATTCAGGATCATAAATTAGAGAATTTTAGCGATGTTATCGTCAAGGGGCAGGGGGGGATTATGTTTAAGGCTGGTCAGCAGATGTCGCTAGAGAATCTTATCAAGACTGATCAAAAATCTCTATCTTCCAAGGGGGAATATGTGCAAAAGTTATTTAGCGAGTTAAGTGACCTTAAAAAAGTAAATCCAAGCGTAGGAAAGCAGGATTTTGTTATTGATAACCCTGGCAATCTTAGAGAGAAGATTACATATAGTCTGAATGAGCTTGAGGCTGCGAGAAAAAAAGTATTTCAGAAATCTCCCGAATTAAAGAAATCTCAATCTTCTGGCCGTATTAATGTATAAGGAGCTAGTAGGATGTCTTTAGCTTATCTTTCGTTATATTGCATATTTTTGCTAATTTCTCTTTCTCCTCTTCGCATTCTTTGTTTGGAGATGTGCATTGAATTTTTTTGTTGGTTGTATTTCCTCTGTAGGTAGTTATGCAGACGGCATCATTACTACCTTTGACGGGCAAATTTTCTATCTTCTCTATTATCGCACCTGCTTCTTCTTTAGGGCACATATGAGTTTCGACTTTCTTGTTGCTGCATGGACTTAATAACTTGTGTGCATTTGCAACAGTATCCAGACATAACTTGTCTTGGGTCAGGCATTGAATTTTCATGCCTGTTAGGCCTTCATTTGATCCGTATAAACTTTTACCAAATGCAGCCGTAAAGCCCCTAATTTACTATATGGGGATATAAGGCTAAAACGTTCTGGACTAAGAGATAGGATTATGCCATCCTATTGAGATGAAAATAACGTATAAAACTAAAAACAACATTTCATATTCATGTAAGTATCATATTGTATTTTGTCCAAAATATCGGAAAAAGATATTAAT
>CAMCJU010000042.1 GCA_945875085.1 Candidatus Phycorickettsia trachydisci | reverse complement strand
AAATAGCCAAACACTGGCTTTTTTGAAAACGTAGATATAATTTGACTTATTATGCCAAAACCAGGCAAGACAACTATGTAGACTTCTGGATGACCAAAAAACCAAAATAGATGCTGATACAACAAAGGATCGCCGCCGCCCTGAGGCTTAAAAAACGAACCCCCAAAATTCCTGTCAACCAAAAGCATCGTAATAGCCCCAGCAAGTACAGGCATAGCTAGCAAAATCAAAAACGAGGTAATCAAAATAGACCAAACAAAAAGCGGCATTTTTAATAAGGTCATGCCCTTAGCCCTCATATTAAAGTTCGTAACTATCAGATTAATTTCCCCAAGTATCGAGGATATTCCTAGTAAATGCAGGCTAAAAATCAAAAAATCCACAGAAGCTGATGAGTGGGCGACGTTGCTACTTAAAGGAGGATATATTGTCCAACCAACTCCCGCTCCTTCTCCAACAAAAACCGAGCCAATTAGCAACATAAAAGATGGCAACAAAAGCCAAAAGCTAATATTATTCATCCGAGGAAAGGCCATATCAGGGGCCCCTATCATCAGCGGGACAAACCAATTGCCAAAGCCACCATAAAGTGCTGGCATAATCATGAAAAATACCATGATAATTGCATGACCGGTAATTAGGGCGTTATAGAGTTGCCCATTGAGAAAAGTATTCCCTGGTATGGCCAGCTGTATCCTAAAAAGCACAGAAAACAATCCTCCTATCAAACCGGCAAATATGGCAAAAGCAATATACATCGTGCCGATATCTTTGTGATTAGTCGAAAAGATCCATCTTTTTAGCCCCGTGGGAACTTCATGGTTATCTAGCATATTTTTGGCTTCTAAGTATTGTATAGTTATTTAATTTCAAGGTCCAGAAACTTGATTTTGGGGCTCATGAGTAATGGCGCCAAAGCTATTGGCAGTAGTCTTAGAGGCAACCATGTATGCCTTGTTAAACCTGCTTGCATATTTAATTTTCGCCTGCTCTAGCCATTTTTGGAAATCTTGTTTTGACACTATCTCAACAGATATTGGCATAAATGCATGCTGCGCGCCACACAACTCGGAACACTGGCCATAGTAAACACCAGGATTGTCGACCTTAATCCAAGTCTCATTAACCCTGCCAGGAATTGCATCAGTTTTGATACCAAAAGCAGGGACCGCAAAGCTGTGAATAACATCGCCAGCAGTTACCTGTATCCTGATTATAGTTTCTGCCGGCAAAACCACTCTATTATCCACATCAAGCAGGCGCTTTTGCCCAGCTTGCAAATCCTTATCTTGGATCATATAGCTGTCAAAGGCAATATCTCCATTATCAGGATACTGATAACTCCAGTACCATTGATGCCCAACAACTTTAAGCGTTAGTTCTGCTTCTGGTACTTCATTGGCAAAATATATAATCTTAAAAGTTGGCACAGCGATTATGGTAAGAAGAAGCACGGGAATTAGCGTCCAAAATATCTCAAGCGCCACGTTATGTGAAGTTGTCGTGGGAACAGGGTTTGCTCTGGCATTAAATCTTAATAAGACGTATATAATAAGCCCGCCAACAAAAACTACTATAACCGTCAATATCGCAAGCATGAAATAATATAAGGAATGTATTTTTTCCATTGTTGGCGTAGCCGGCTCTTGAAAACCCATTTGCCATGGCAGGGGCTGATCGGCAAAACTTAAAGTAGAAAAAAACAATATCGAGAACAATACTGCGCTTTTTTTGATATTAAGCAAAGTGCGCAAATTAATTGCCCCTTACTGCTTGATTATCGTTGCCTCCTTCATCAGCAAGCCTCTTATAGTAAAGTCTTGCAAAGTCAATTGGATCCATCATTAAAGGCTGAAATCCTCCGTCCTGAGTTGCGTCAGCAATAATTTTGCGCGCATAAGGGAAAATCATTGAAGCACAGTGTACGCCAAGCACCATCTTTTGCTGATCTTGCGGGACGTTGACTAGGTGAAAAATGCCAGCATACACTAACTCAACCACAAACAGTGTATTTTCTTTGTGAATTGCTTTGGCGTTAATATTTAATGCAACTTCAAAATAATTATTTTCCGATAACTTTGCTATGTTAATATCTAAACTCAAATCAATTACTGGAGCACTGTCAATTTGCACACTGCCAGGAGTAGCTAAATTTTCAAAAGATAAATCTTTTACATATTGCGCGCTGATTGAAACATTGGGCACATCTTGTTTTTCTGACATAAAAAATTATTACTATTAAATTAAGGTTAAATTAAATTGTTGGCAATGTTATTCCAGTTTGCTTCATATATTTGCCATTTCTATCAGCATAAGAAGTTTGACACTCTGAATTTGATTTAAAAAAAATAAACTGACACACTCCTTCATTTGCATAAATCTTTGCAGGCAAAGGAGTTGTATTAGAAAATTCCAATGTTACATGTCCCTGCCATTCAGGCTCAAGGGGCGTAACGTTAACAATAATCCCGCATCTAGCATAAGTTGACTTACCAACGCAAAGCACCAGTACATCTCTGGGTATTTTGAAATATTCTACCGTTCGACCAAGGGCAAAACTGTTCGGCGGAATAATACAAACATCGGCTTTTTTAGCAACAAAACTATCTTGATCAAAAGATTTAGGATCAACTACAGCAGAATTAATGTTAGTAAAAATTTTAAATTCATCCGAGACTCTTGCATCATAACCATAAGAAGAAAGTCCATAAGAGATAATTTTATCACCATTAGCATTAGCGCGCATCTGCCTATCCACAAAGGGCTTGATCATAGAATTGCTTGCCACAAGGCTACAAATATTACGATCTGATATTATTGACATTTATAGATCCTTAATTTTATAATAGCTATCTTTACCATATTATATATAATTTAGAAGTAGTTGGTAGCTTTTTTTTATGATTTAAAATTGATTATTTAGAGTTATGATGACTATAAAGGCCCTAAGTTTGCAAATCATGCTTTTTATTATTATGATTCTAAGAGCAACTAATTTAGAGCAAAATTCTATGGAATCACAAAACACCCTGAAACAAAATAAGCAAAATGCGCCTCAGATTGTTATATACATCAAAAGCTATTGCCCCTATTGCGTTAAAGCCAAGCGCCTTTTAGAAGGTAAGGCTCTTGATTACACTGAGATAGATGTTGAAAATAACGCTACTTTACTCCAAGAGATGCTAAGCAAATCCTTGGGCAGAAAAACCGTGCCGCAGATATTTTTGGGCGACAAGCATATAGGAGGATGCGATGATTTATACGCCCTTGAAGAAAGTGGGGAACTAGATAAAATAATTAGCTTAAAACAATAGATGCAGTTTATACATTATTTCGGAAAACGCAGCGCAATTACAAATTACGATAAAAATTTTCTGGGCAATAAAGGCTCAAATTTAGCAGAAATAGCAAGTTTAGGATTCAACGTGCCGGAAGGATTCATCATTTCTAGTAACTTATGCAGGCATTACTATAGTCATAATAAAGATTTGCCGGAATCTTTCGATCAGGACTTGGCAAAGGGCATTGGCGAGCTGGAAAAACAAAGCGGTAAAATCTTTGGCGATCAAGTAAATCCATTGTTTATTTCCGTTCGCTCAGGTGCGGCGGTGTCAATGCCAGGGATGATGGAGACGATTTTAAATGTTGGCATGAATGATGAAACTTGCCTTGCCTTGTCAACTAAAACCAATCTGAAATTTGCCCTAGATAGTTACCGCAGATTTCTCCATATGTATGGCATTACTGCCCTTGGGATACCTCCATATCTTTTTGACAAGCATGTTAAACACTGCGACATGAATATTGCCAGTATCGATGACTTGCATAAAATTATCGCCGCGCTCAAGCTGGTAATTGAAAACTATGCTGATGTAGAGCAATATAGCGACGTGTACAATCAATTAAAAAACTCAATATTGGCAGTGCTAAATTCATGGACCTTTGAAAAGGCAATCACTTATAGGAAAATTTATCAAATCCCTGAAGACCTTGGAACCGCAGTCATAGTCCAAAGAATGGTTTTTGGCAACATGAACAATCAATCCGGTACCGGAGTAGTATTTTCAAGGAATCCAACCAATGGAGAAAATAAACTCTGGGGAGAATTTTTACTCAGCGCCCAAGGGGAGGATATTGTCTCAGGAGCCTTGAACCCAAAATCCATAGATGGCAGGGAGGATTGCGATAGCATGAGCAATACAATAAATCAAGCTTATCAAGAGTTAAAATTATCCGCCCTTAAGCTCGAGACCCACTTTTGCGATATGCAAGATATTGAATTTACCGTCGAAGATGGCGTGCTTTACATCCTGCAAACACGTAGCGGGAAAAGATCTCTAGCCTCAGCGATTAAAATTGCAATCGATATGGCAGAGGAAAAATTAATCTCCAAAGCTCAGGCGATACAAAGAATTGCCCCCGAATCACTCAGTCAGCTAATGCATCAATTTGTAGATTATAGTAAAAAAACTCAAGTGATAGGCAGGGGCCTAAGCGCTTCACCTGGAGCAGCATGCGGCATTCTGGCATTCACATCAAATGAAGCCGAAAAAATCAGCGCATATTCTAGCGCCATTTTAGTTCGCCATGAAACAGATCCAGAAGACATCAAGGGAATGCACCTGGCAAGCGGTATATTAACTAGCAAAGGCGGACTAACATCTCATGCGGCCGTTATCGCAAGAGGCATGGGTAAGCCTTGCGTGTCTGGCGCTAATTTTGATATCGATTTAGAAAATCGAACTATAACCGTAGGCCAAACTACGATAAAAGAAAATGATTATATAACTATCGATGGCTCTAATGGAAATATTATTTTAGGCAAAGCCGAATTGATGAGCCAAGAATTTTCCAGTGAATTTGCAATTTTCATGTCCTGGGTTGATGAATTTCGAAAACTCAAAGTCAGAGCAAACGCCGAAAGCATTTTAGATGTCCAATCAGCAATCAGGTTTGGCGCAGAAGGCATAGGCCTGTGCCGCACTGAGCACATGCTTTTTGAGCAGCGGCGCTTAAAATTAATACGCAAAATCATTATCGCAAATACTGGGGAGCAGAAAATCATCTATATCGATGAGCTATTTGAGCTCCATAAGCAAGATTTTAAAGAAATTTTTGCCCTAATGCCTAATATGCCTATCAATATACGTCTATTCGACCCGCCGTTACATGAATTTTTGCCCAAAACTGACTTTGGCGATATTGCTAAAGAATTAGGCATTGAAGAAAAAGATTTAGAAAATATCTTAAGTAAAATTGAAGAAAAAAATCCCATGCTAGGCCATCGTGGCTGCAGGCTTGGAATTACCTGTCCTGAGCTTTATGAAATGCAAATAAAGGCAATTTTTCAAGCGGCAATTGAATTGAAACGCGATAGTAATATTAGCTTTAATTTAGAAATTATGTTACCCTTGATTGCAACAGAGCAAGAATTAATAGTTCTGAGCAAATTGATTAAAAAAACAGCGGACCGAGTTCAGAGCAAATCAGACACTAAGCTGCAGTATAAGATTGGCACTATGATTGAATTACCAAGAGCTGCGTTGATAGCAGATTTATTAGCAAAATATGTTGATTACTTCAGCTTTGGCACTAACGACCTGACACAAACTACTTATGGCATCTCCAGAGATGATATGGCCTCATTTGCAGACTCATACAAGGATATGGGAGTCTTTACTGAGGATCCATTCGTGACATTAGATCAACAAGGAGTGGGTAAATTGATCAAAATAGCCTGCAAAAAAGGTAAAAAGACCAATCCTAATCTATCATTAAGTATCTGCGGAGAGCACGGAGGAGATCCTAAATCAATTCATTTTTGCAATAGCATTGGCCTTAATTACGTGAGTTGCTCACCTTTTAGCATCATCATTGCAAAACTTGCCGCCGCCCAAGCAGCAATAAAATCTATTTAAAAAAAATTATATGAAAAAAAACGCTTTAATCGAAGAAATCAAATCAATAATATTAATAACTGCTGTAGCCTTGTTAATTAGAATTTGTATCTTTGAGCCATATTTCATTCCGTCTAGCTCCATGGAGGCGACTCTTCTTGAAGGTGATTATATCTTGGCAACAAAATACAACTATGGATATAGCAAACATTCAATTCCATTTAGCCCCAATTTGTTTGATGGCAGAATTTTTGCCAAAGAACCAGAAATAGGTGATATAGTAATTTTTCGCCCGCCTCACGACATGGATGTAAGATACATCAAAAGACTAGTAGGCGTTGCTGGCGACAAGATTCAACTTATAAACGATGATTTATATATTAATGACAAAATAGTGCCTCGAGAATATATCGAGACATACACTGACCTTAATGGAGAAAAGTATAATAAATACAAAGAAACGCTCCCCAATGGTGCTAACTATACAGTGCTTCATGCCCAAAATGCCTGGGCACAAAATACAAAAGTATTCATAGTGCCAAAAGATCATTACTTTTTCTTGGGCGACAATCGAAATCACTCGCTTGATAGCAGGTTTGAATTAGGATACGTGCCTAGTGAAAATCTAGTTGCCAAAGCAAAAGCTATCTTCTTTTCCACTGAGGCTAGATTATGGGTGACAGATCAAAATCTTGAAGATAGATTTAAACAAATTGGCGTGTGGTTTTCCTCATTTAGGTTCTCCAGAATGTTTAAGTCAACTTGATCAATAGCCAGCAGATAATGACGTGTTTTATTGGAATAACAGGAGCTATAGCTTCAGGCAAAAGCCTAGTGAGTGCAATTTTACAAAACATGGGGTATCGAGTATTTGACGCTGACGCGCAAGTCAAAAATTTATATAAAAAGCAAGACATTCAGCAGCAGGTGCTTGGTCTTTTTGCCGATCTTTCCAGAATAGATAAAGGCTATATAGCGCGCATTATATATCAAGATAAGGCAAAAAGGCTGGAGATGAATAAAATTTTTCACCCCATAATCAAAAACGAGCTACTAAAATATCTTGCTAGAGAAAAAAGACAAAGTATAGTTTTTGCAGATATTCCTCTGCTGTACGAAGTAAACTTTGAGCAATTTTTTCATTACACTATATGCGCTTATGCACCTAGGGATATTTGCCTACAAAGATTTAAAGCTAGAGAAAAAAGAAAAGATTTAAGGCAAGATTGTGAAAATTT
>CAMCJU010000041.1 GCA_945875085.1 Candidatus Phycorickettsia trachydisci | reverse complement strand
AATGTAAATGTGGGTATAGTTGCGATAGAGATTTAAATGCAGCACTTAATATACTAGCCGTAGGGGCATCTACGGTAAGGCTAGATGGAGTTAGTCGAGATTCATCTCTTGTGCATCCATTGTCTGAACCTTTAGAATCCCCTTGCTTTGGCTAAGGGGAGTATGTCAAAGAGATGCAACTGGACAAGTTCAAGATTTTGCAGGATTTTGATTGGTAGTAGGCATAAGATTTAGGGGCGCCTGTGTGGCGAGGCTTGTCAGGGCAATATTCCAGCCGCCTCAGCCTTTAAGGCTTCCAGCTTCCTGGGAAATATACGGCAAGGAATAACTACTCGTTAAGAAAAGATAATTTTAGAACGTTTTTCAAAACCTTTTTCAAAACCTTTTTCTTTTTAAGATCTACTTTTTTAAAATTTCTCTTCAAAGTCTATCATTCAACAGGTTGTACAAAGTTCTACCAATCTCTGCCGGAGATTTGGCTATAACAACGCCAGCTTCGGCCAAACTCTCCAACTTACTTTCGGCAGACCCTTGACTGCCAGAAACAATAGCCCCAGCATGCCCCATTCTTTTGCCCTTAGGGGCTGTAGTGCCAGCAATAAAGCCCACAATAGGCTTTTTGATTTTTGCAGATTTTATTAGCAAAGCGGCTTCTTCCTCGCCGCTACCTCCAATTTCTCCGATCATGATAATGGCCTTGGTCTGCTCGTCTTGCAGGAACATCTCAAGGCAATCAGAAAAAGTCGTTCCAATAACAGGATCCCCTCCAATGCCAACGCAAGAAGACTGCCCCAATCCAACAGCAGTAGTTTGCGCAACGGCTTCGTAAGTAAGCGTACCAGAGCGCGAAATAATACCCACAAAGCCTTTTTGATGTATATGCCCTGGCATGATGCCAATCTTACACTCCCCAGGAGTAATAATGCCGGGACAATTTGGGCCAATCAGCCTTGTTCTTGAAGCCCGCAGGGCCTTATTAACCTTTAGCATATCAAGAATAGGTACCCCTTCTGTAATACAAATT
Organism: Candidatus Phycorickettsia trachydisci; assembly: GCA_945875085.1. Taxonomy (GTDB): domain Bacteria; phylum Pseudomonadota; class Alphaproteobacteria; order Rickettsiales; family Rickettsiaceae; genus CAMCJU01. The sequence continues at coordinate 6,163 of CAMCJU010000041.1, read as the reverse complement.
ACTAACTCAACTCCAGCATCAATAGCTTCAAGAATAGCATCAGCAGCATATGCGGGAGGCACGTAAATGACGCTAGCGGTAGCCTTAGTATTTATTACTGCTTCTTCCACGGTGTTAAAAACTGGTAAATCTAAGTGGCGCTGGCCCCCTTTGCCAGGAGTTACGCCTGCGACCATTTTGGTGCCATATAAAATCGCCTGCTCGGAATGAAAGGTGCCTTGCGCGCCAGTAAAGCCCTGGCAAATAACTTTTGTATCTTTATTAACTAAAATTGCCATAAATTTTCCGCTGTTTTTAAAATATATTAATTATTAACTATGCCAACTATTTTTTGTGCGGCATCTGCTAAATCATCTGCTGGGGTAATTTTCAAACCAGAATTTGCCAAAATTCGTTTGCCTAGCTCGAAGTTGGTGCCGGCAAGTCTAACTACCAATGGCACTTGCAGGCCAACTTCTTTTGCTGCTGCAATTATACCTTCAGCAATAATATCGCAGCGCATAATGCCGCCAAAAATATTAACCAAAAGACCTTTAACATTGCCATCTGAGAGAATTATTTTAAATGCTTGAGCAACTCTTTGTTTATCGGCCCCACCGCCAACGTCTAAAAAATTAGCAGGCGATGCTCCATAAAGCTTGATAATATCCATGGTTGCCATAGCAAGACCAGCTCCATTTACCATGCAACCGATATTGCCATCCATCTTAACATAACTAAGGCCAAAGGCGGCAGCTTTGGTTTCTAGCGGCTCTTCTTGGGAGGCATCGCGCATGAATGCTATATCTGGATGTCTAAAAAGTGCATTTTCGTCAAAAGAAATTTTCGCATCCAAAACGATCAGTTTATTATCTTGCGTTAAAACAAGGGGGTTTATCTCAATTTGCGCTGCGTCTTTTTGGATAAATAAATTATAAATTCCTTCCACCACAGCGGTAGTTTCTTTTATCATGCTAGCATCTAGACCAAGCATAAAATTAACTCGCCTGGAAATAAAAGGTGCAAGACCTATGCTTGGGTCAACATAGAATGTGGCTATTTTTTCGGGAAATTTTTCAGCAACTTCCTCGATATCAACCCCCCCTTCTTTGGAAGCTATTATACTTAATAAATTTTTGACCCTATCTAGCAAAATACTTAAATAATACTCGCGCGTAATTTGACAACCTTCTTCAAGGTATATTCTGCTAATTATTTTGCCCTCCAGTCCTGTTTGATTGGTAACTAAGGTTTTGCCCCACATTTTATGAGCTAGATCTTTAGCTTCTTGCTTAGTTTTAGCGATTTTAATTCCCCCAGCCTTGCCTCTGCCTCCAGCATGCACCTGAGCTTTTATGACATATAAATCAGAGTCGAACTGATCTACAGCCTGATCAATATCATCTTTTGACAAGATAGCAAGACCTCTTTTAATTCTAATGCCAAATTGCGCTAACAGCTCCTTAGCTTGATATTCGTGGATATTCATAATATTTGTATTTTCTCTTGAAGTTCTCTATGTTAAATCAACTTTAATATAATTCGAAGGTCAGTTCAATGAAATTAGTCAAATACATAGATGAAAATAATATTAGGTTGCAAGCTTAAGACTTGCACGCATAAATATTTTTAAGTTGAAGCCTATCAGCAAGGTTTGTAGTTGCTTTTCTCATGCATCAATAGAAGTTTTCTTCTTGTCAAGAACTGTTGTTTTTGCTAGACTTTAAGAAAGTTAAAAATATCCCATGCAAACTTTAGCGCATTTTATGCCGGCAACCACTCTTCTTGCTTTAGCAGTTGCGTCTGAAGGCTATCAAAATCATAGTCCTTTAAATGCGCATAAAAGAGTGGGTAAATGCTTCAGGCTAGTACTTTTGAGGCAAATATGAATTTAGAAGTGAATTTAAAAGCAGCGGCAAATGCTTTGCGTATTTTATCGGCAGCTGCGGTTGAAAGAGCTGACTCTGGGCATCCTGGCATGCCACTTGGTTTTGCCGATGTATTTACGGCTTTAGCGGCGAATTTTTTAAAATTTAACCCAAAAGACCCTAGATGGTTTGCCAGAGATAGATTGGTATTATCTGCTGGACATGGCTCTATGCTGCTTTATGCATTTTATTATCTAGCAGGATATAAGGACTTTGACTTAGCAGATATTAAAAATTTTCGCACTCTCCATAGCAAAACCCCAGGCCATCCTGAATACGGAGCATTTCCAGCAATCGAGACAACAACAGGGCCTTTGGGGCAAGGATTTGCCACAAGCGTCGGGATGGCAATAGGGGTAAAAAAATATGCCGCAAGTATAGGCTCTAGTCTGGCAGACTATAAAATCTATACTATTGTTGGGGATGGCTGCTTGATGGAAGGCATAAGCTATGAGGCAGCATCTATTGCCGGACACTTACAGCTAAACAATTTGATTGTCTTATTTGACGACAACGGCGTTACTATCGACGGAAGCACAAGTTTGACAATTTCGGAAAATCAGGTACAAAAATTTCAAAGCCTAGGCTGGGAGGCTCTGCAAATTGATGGTCATGATTTTGAGCAAATAAATCAAGCCTTAAAGCAAGCGCAAAATTCTAACAAACCAGTTTTTATCGCTTGCAAGACAACTATTGGCTACGGAAGCTCTAAAGCTGGAAATTGCGCTGCTCATGGCACTCCTTTGGGAGCTGAAAGCTTACAGAGTTTGCGCGCGGGTTTGCTCCTAGATTATGATGATTTTGACATAAGGGCTGATATATTGCAGTGGTGGCGTGGCTTTAGCGCGCGCAACGAGGCTAGCTACAAAGCCTGGCAAATAGAATTTGCCGCTATAACTTGCGCTAATTATTTTAAGCCAGCTAAGATTAAGAGCCAAACTCTTGCTGAGATAAACTCTTTAAAGATGGAGCTGAGCCAGGCAACAAGAGTTTCTGCTGGCAAGATAATAGAGATTATTGCGCGACTGGAGCCAAAAGCAATCCTAGGCTCAGCGGACTTATCTTCTTCAATTGGCGTGCATAACAAACACTGCAAGCCGATTACTAAAGATGATTTTAGTGGTAATTTTATTTATTTTGGCCCACGTGAAAATGCTATGTCGGCAATCATGAATGGCCTGGCTTTAGAGGGCTTTTTGATGATAGCTGGAACATTCCTGGTTTTTAGCGATTATATGCGCCCCAGCATTAGGCTTAGTAGCTTGATGAACTTAAGGGTTATATACATAATGACTCATGACTCAATTGGCCTTGGCCCCGATGGCCCTACGCACCAACCGATAGAGCACTTGAGTAGCCTAAGAAGTATGCCAAACTTAACTCTATATAGACCAGCTGATGCTAGGGAGACCATAGGGGTATTTAATCATATTTTTGCAAATGAAGGGGGGGCTTGTTTGCTGGCGCTCAGTCGTCAAGCTTTGCCGCCGCTTAAAGGTAGTTGCGCTGATCAAGTGAGCAAAGGAGCATATTTTATCAAAGAAAATACTTCTTGCGATGTGGTGATTTTTGCTACAGGATCAGAGCTTTGCCTTGCAAATGAAGTTTGTTTACTACTGGAAGATACCGGTCTGCAAGTTAGCTTGGTTTCGATGGTCTCATTTGAGTTATTTTTTGCCTCAAGTGCTGATTATATAAGTAGGATAATTGGCAAGGGTAGAATTAAAGTTGCTATTGAGGCGGCGGTCAGTTTTGGTTGGCACCGTTTAATAGGAAGAGATGGTATGTTTTTTGGCTTAGATGAGTTTGGCAAATCGGCGCCATATCAGGATTTATATAGCTATTTTGGATTAACGGCGGAAAATATTTGTCAAAAAATTATGCAAAAATATGAAAATAGGGATTAATGGCCTTGGCAGGATAGGGAGATTGACCCTTCGAGCCGCTATAGAGCGCGGCATAAGCGTTGCAGCAATCAATACATCATCTAACCTTGAGCAGCTTGCCTATTTATTGCAATACGACTCAACGCACGGGAAGGCAAATTTTCAGATTGAAGTTGGCGATAGTTGCTTAAGAATCCAGGGGGAGGAAATAGCTGTTTTTAGTCAAGATATCGCTAGTCAAGAGGTTGCTAGTAAAAAAGATACTCAGCAAACCCCCTGGCAGCAATTAGGAATTGACTTGGTGCTTGAATGTTCTGGCAAATTTAATAAAAAAGATTTGGCAGCGATGCATTTGAGCGGTAGTAATTCACGCGTGATAGTATCGGCCCCTTGCGACGATGCTGATGCAACCATAGTATTTGGGGTAAATGAGGATATTTTAAAGCCCAGCGATCAAGTAATTTCTATAGGCTCATGCACCACAAATGCGCTAGCGCCAATAGTAAAGGTTCTGCATGAAGCTTTTGGCATTGAATCTGGCTATGCTACTACTATTCACTCATATACTTTTGATCAAAATTTGCTTGATAATTTTCACCACGATCCTCGGCGCGCTAGGTGCGCTACGACTTCAATGATACCTACAAAAAGTGGCATTACTAAGGCATTAAAGCTAGTATTACCCAAAGTGGGCGATCGGATCAGCGGATCTGCGATTCGCGTTCCTGTACCTAACGTTTCCTTGATCGATTTTAGCTTTAAATCTGCATCGATGGTGGATGTTTTTACTGTAAATGAGGCGGTATCAAGAGCTGTTGAAGGTAAGATGGGGCGCATACTATCAGTCGCACAAGATAGATTAGTCTCGATAGATTTTAACCATAATCCTTATAGCAGTATTTTTGACCCCTTTGAAACTCAGGTAGTAGGTGGCGATTTTATCAGAGTGCTATGCTGGTATGATAATGAATGGGCTTTTGTAAATAGAATGCTTGACGTTAGTATCTTGTTGAACAATTTAGCAGCATTTGAATGAATTTACGTAAAATATGCGATTTAGACGTGCAAAACAAAACAGTTATATTGCGCTTAGATCTTAATCTGCCAATTCAGTCGGGGAAGTTTACTGAGATTACCAGAATCCTAAGATCGCTACCGACTATCTCTTACCTGCTGGAGCAAAATGCAAAAATTGCAATCATTTCGCATATGGGAAGGCCTAAAGGAGAATTTACGCGCGGCCTGTCTCTGGCGCCTGTTGTTGACGAGCTTGAAAAGCTTATAAAAGTAAAAGTAAAATTTGCCACTGACTGCATTGGCCTTAAGGTAAAAAATAAAATCGAAGCGATGAAGTCAGGCGAAGTGATTATCTTAGAAAATTTACGCTTCAATCCAGGAGAAGAAAAAAATGACATAGAATTTGCCAGAGAGCTTAGTAAACTGGGGGATGTGTTTATCAATGACACCTTTTCCTGTTCACACAGAAGTCATGCATCGATAGATGCTATAACCAGATTAATGCCTTCTGCAGCGGGGTTTTTATTGATACAAGAGCTAGAATGCATACAATCATTGCTTGCTAGTCCCGTTTCGCCCTTTGTGGCAATTGTGGGAGGGGCAAAAATTTCTACAAAATTAGATCTGCTGCTGGGCTTATTAGATAAAGTTGATTGTTTGATTTTGGGCGGAGCTATTGCCAATACATTTCTTTATGCAAGCGGCGTGCAAATTGGCAAATCCATGATTGAAATTGCCTTCAAAGATAAGGCTTTAGATATTTTAAGCAAAGCTCAAAGGCAAAATACCCGCATTTTACTGCCTACAGACTTTATGGTTAAAGATAGCCATGGTGCTATTAGCTTGCGTAATTTATCTGCTATTAATAACGATGAAGCTATCATGGACATAGGGCCAATATCTTCTGCGCAAATTGAGCAAATAATTAACAGTTCGGCAACTTTGGTTTGGAATGGCCCTTTGGGAGCTTTTGAAACGCCGCCATATAATGGGGCTACCGCCCAGCTTGCCAGGAATGTTGCTAGCGCATCGGCTAATAATGGCTTAAGAAGTGTTATAGGAGGGGGCGATACGATTGCCGCTTTAAAAAGCGCCGGACTTCTAAGTAGTCCTACCTACACTTCCACCGGAGGAGGGGCTTTTTTACAATGGCTGGAGGGCAAAAGCTTGCCTGGAATTTCTGCTCTTTTGCAAGCATAAGCTAATGGGAGCTTAAATATTTTGTTGAATTATGCTGCTAATTTTAGGTCTACATTACTTTGATACTTTACCCACTCACCAGAATAAATTGTACTTCTTAACTGCAGTACATTGTGTGCATTTTGTCTGTTCCACTGCATTTTCTGCTTACGT
>CAMCJU010000040.1 GCA_945875085.1 Candidatus Phycorickettsia trachydisci | reverse complement strand
AGACTTAAGTTTACTCGAGCTATTAATTGAAGTATATGCAACGCTAGAATCATGGAATAAAATGGGCGAAATGGCCGATTTGATCAGTAGTTTAGATGCTGAAAGATTTGGCTCGATAAAACAGACCATCAGCACCTACTACCTTAAAGCTGCAAAGCATTTCATCGGCCTTGGACAAGCTTCAGATAGCAGCTTTTACCTTAAAAAATGCCTTGAACTCAAACCCGATTCTTACAAATGTATAGAGCTGATTGCAGGTATATCCAAAGAGATCAAAGACGTTGATTTGAAAAAAATTATCGAAAAAGCTTTTGCGATCAATCCAAGCTTTAAGTTATTTCAAATATATTATCAACATCACAAAGACCATCTTCTGGTCCAAGAGATGTATAATAATTTAATTGGCGCTATTGACAAAGAAAAGCATCTAGATCTTGCGATCTCTGTAGCATATTTCCTAAATATCCAGCAAGAACTAAATAAAATAGTATTGCCGCTGATTTAACGCACTTGAACTCGCATGAAAATTAGCGCAAAACAAACCCAAGTCATCGAGCGCTTAGAGGAAAGTTTTATTAACTTTCTGCCAAAAAAGTCTCTTTTTTTGCGCAAAAGCAAACCAGAAACTCTAGGGACTTACATATATGGCAATGTAGGGGCGGGGAAAACTTTTGTCATGCAAAGATTTTTCGATAAAACAAACATCCAAGCAAAGCAGTTTATTCACTATCAGCAGCTGATCAAAACGATCCACCAATATAACGCCCATCATTCCAGCAATAAATCTCAGCGCATTGCCATTTTTGCTAAAGAATATTACAAAGACATTAAATTATTATGCATCGATGAAGTTGAGATCAAAGACCCAGCCGACACTGCTATAATCTATAACTTGCTAAACGCATTAAAAAAGCAAACTTTCGTAGTATTTTCAAGTAATTTTCATCCCGCTGATTTTGCCAAAAATATCCTAAATGCCGACTTAGTAACGCCTATTGTCAAGCTGCTAACCAGAGAGTTTGATCTCTTGCATTTAACCTCCGAGCAAGACTACAGAAGGGCCAATAGCAGCAAAGCTAGCGGGAGGATCATCTTTCCAGACAACGCTACAAACCGAGATTTATTTTTGACAAACATCGCAAGGCTAACTTCAAATTATGCCAAGTCTAGTACTACCTTAGAAAACTTTGGTCGAAAAATAACCTTTGATCAGACGTATGGCCCTATCTTACAATCGGATTTCAACCAGCTTTGTAGTCAGGACTTCTCGTATTCAGACTACATAACAATATGCCAGAAATTTGATGTAATAATTATCAATGACATCCCTTTGTTAAATAGCAATGACATAGCTACGCGTTTTATTAATTTAATCGACAATATATATTTTTATCGCAAGCTGCTTTTTGCCTTAATGATAGATTCTCCAGAAAAGCTTTATGCCAAAAAGGCCAGAGAGCTAGAATACAGCAGAACCGTTTCTAGAATCATCGAAATGAATGACCAATTATATCAAACATGACTATATATGCGATAATAATTTCTTAAACGATAATACCTTATCAAAGATACTAAGGACATGACGAATAAGATTTTGACGATTTTGCACTACCTCTTTAGCCTTATCATTGACAAGAACATTATCAAAAAAATTAGTTACCGGCTTTACTAAAGTCTCTAAAATCATAAGATCCTGGATTAAATCTGTTTTGCTGATGATGATTTTATTTGCAGCAGAAAATAAGTCATGTTCATACTGAGTAGCGAATAATTCCTTGTTGACTTCAATATTGAGAAGATTTTGAGCATCTTTGCCCAAGATACCCGCAGCTCGACGATAAGCGGCAAATATCATCTCCCAATCTGAAATCTTGCAAAAAGCGGTCAAATTTTCTAAGTTTATTTCAATATTAGTCAATGAAGATAAATCATCTGCCAAAAGACAGTCAATAATCTTTGCAGAGTATGTCTTATTTAATAAATTCTTCAGCCTATCTAAAATAAAGTTTTTGATGGTCTTGAAACTATCTTCTTGTGGCTGGATTATTTGACCATATAGTTTAATCGAGTAGGCAATTAATTTTTCTAAATTTAACCCCAACTGATGCTCTAAAATAATACGCAAAATTCCTATAGCGTTACGCCGCAAGCCGTAAGGATCTTTGGAGCTTGTTGCTTTTTCTTGCGCTAAAAATAGGCCAACTAAACTATCTAATTTATCAGCCAAACTTAAGATAGCAGCCATGCCGCTAGGAACCTTATCAAGAAGACCTTCAGGAGAATAATGCGCAGCTATTGCGCCAGCAACATTACTATTTGAGCAATACTTAAAAGCATAATATTTAGATATCACGCCTTGTAACTCTGGAAATTCTTGCACAACGCCTGTAGCTAAATCGCATTTACACAATTTTGCAGCCAAGTGCAACTCCTTATCGTCAGGATATAAATACTGACAGATCTTGTGAATTCGCAAAACTTTAGCTAGCATAGTACCTAATTTTGAATGAAATACTATTTTTTCTAATGCCTGCAGCTTGGATTCAAAATCATCGTTAAAATCTTGATGAAAAAAATACGCAGCATCACTAAGCCTTGCCTGCAAAACTCTTTGATTACCCTGAATAATTTGAGTAAAATCTTTAATCGGCCAATTAGAAACAAACAAAAATTTATTTGCAAGCTTGGCCTGAGCATTACAGGTGAAATACTTTTGATGATTTTTCAGGCAGCAAGTAAGCAGCTCTGGGGGTAAACTCATAAACTCCTGCGGAATATCGCCAAGCAGCACAACTGGATACTCGACTAATCCTACAAGCTCATCAAGCAGATCTTCATCATCGTTTAACTCTAAGTTATGCTGAGTGCAAATTTGCTTTAACTGCTGGTGTATAATTTGCTTGCGCTCCTCTTGATCGAGAATAACATTATTTGTTTTTAATTTTTTTGCATAATCATCAAAAGATACAACTCTTAGCGGATCGTTATTGAAAAACTTATGTCCGAATGTTACGTCATTGGCTTTAAGGTGACCATATTCAATAGGCAAAACCCGGCCCTGCAATAGACATAAAATATTTTCAAGAGGTCTAATCCACTTAATGTCATAATTACCCCAATGCATCGATTTTGGCCAACTATATGATGCAAGCAACTTAGGAATATTGTTTATCAATAAGCTTTCTAAAGTCTCTTGGTTTTTTGCAGGTAGGCAATAATACGTGCCAGCGTCTAGGGCCTTTAGGATCAAATCACCCTTGTCGACTTGATACTTTTTGCAAAAGCTATCTAAAATATTATCGGCAGCATCTTGCCTTGGACCCCTTATCAACTCATCTTTAGCGCTAAACTCCAAGCCATTAACATGCAAAACTATCCTACAAGCTCCAACATATCCTTTAACGGACTGGAATTTAACATTATTACTATCAAAGAAGTTGGAAAAAATTTTTACAAAACCTTCTATCGCTAACGCCTGCAAGGTCGATGGAATTTCCTGTGAATAGCATTCGAGTAATAATTCTTTCATAATCCAATGTTTTGATGATTTTCAATTATATGCTTACAACAATCTTTAACAAGGTTTCTGACCCTTGATATATAGGCCGCTCTCTGCGTGGTACTGATCGCACTTCTTGCATCAAGTAAATTAAAAATATGACTAGTTTTTAGCGCAAATTCATAGGCAACTAAAGGATGACCTATTGCTAAAAAGCGGCGAGATTCATCTTCATAATCATCAAAATGCCTTAGCAACATAGGGATATTTGAGTAATTCAAGTTGTAAAAGGAAAACTGACGCTCATTGTCTGAATAAATCGAGCCATAAGTGACCTGATCAATACCCTTTTGTCCATTCCAATTAATCTTACTAACATCGTCTTGGTCCTGAATGTAGAGGGCCAGTCTTTCAAGTCCGTAGGTTATCTCGCCAGAAACTGGCTTGCAGGTTATCCCTCCAATCCCTTGGAAATAGGTAAACTGAGAAATCTCCATGCCATTGCACCAGACCTCCCAGCCAATCCCCCAAGCCCCTAAAGTAGGAGACTCCCAATCATCATGAACAAATCTAATTTCATGAACTACAGGATCAATACCTAGGGCTTTTAAACTCTCAAGATACAAACCTTGCATATCGTCAGGCGAAGGTTTTAAAATGACCTGAAATTGATGGTATTGCTGTAATCTATTTGGGTGATCGCCGAATCTACTATCTCCTGGCCTTCTTGATGGTTGGACGAAACATGCCTTCCAAGGATCAGGCCCCAAGGCTTTAATAGTAGTGGCAGGATGAAACGTGCCAGCGCCAACTTCAACATCATAGCCCTGCAGACATAGGCAACCTCTATCAGACCAAAATTGCTGTAAGCTGAAAATAATTTGCTGAAAAGATAATTTCATATACTTACTTTATTTCAGTTGGAGGAGATATGTTATCATTGGCCTTATTTATAGGCTTGCGCCTTCTTTGAAAGTTTACTCTTTTTCTGCGACCTTCTTCTTTTGGAGCATCATTATCAACTGGCACATCGTCTTGGGGCTGAGTTTCTTGGGCAATTAATTTAACATTATCCTGTTTTTGTCTACTTGTTTCAATAGGCTCTGGCGCAGGTTTTTCGGGTTTTTTATTTAATTCTTTAACCCCTTTAGCCTCAAGAGCCACTTGCTTTGGCTGACGCGGCTGTAATTTTATTTTTTCTATAGAAAAACTCTCAAGCGTGGCCGTCTTATCATCGTAAAAGTTAATTTCGACGTTAAATTCCTGCTCAATTCTTCTAACATCAAGGCGCTTTTTATTTAAAATATATAAAATTGATTCTACGTGAGCGTAAACATTCAAGGAGTGTAATTTTTCAGCTGCAAGCTCCTTCTCCAGAGTGCGCAAAATCAAAATTGCATTAGCATGACTCGATCTAATCAAACCCTTTCCACTACAGTGGTGACATGCGCTTGAATATCTTTCGAGAAAGCTAGGCTTGAGCCTTTGTCTTGATATTTCAATTAATCCTAAATTGCTAATGTTATTAACATGGACCCTTGCACTATCTCTGCTAAGGAGTTCCTTAAAGGTGTTTTCAACTACTTTGCGGTTTTTGCTGTCATGCATATCTATAAAATCAACAACGATCAAACCAGAAATATCTCTTAACTTGATTTGTTTTGCTATCTTCGTTGCTGCCTCAATATTAGTCCTTAGGGCAGTTTCTTCGATATGCCTTTCGCCTATGGCCTTGCCTGAATTAACGTCAATTGAAGTCAAAGCTTCCGTTGGATTAATAACAATATAGCCCCCTGACGGCAATTCAACTACAGGCTTATATAAGTCTAAAATCTGATCCTCAATTCCATGTGCTGTGAAAATTGGCTCAGGATTCACATGTTCAATAATTTTAGATTCAGTACCAGGTAATATAAGCTTAACAAACTCAATGGCCTCTAAGTAGTGCTTGCGGCCATGTATTATCACTTGACTTACTTTGTCATCAAGCATATCTCTTATGGTTTTGGCAATAATTGCCTCTTCTACGTGTATTATGTTAGGCGCTGTTGTTTTAATAGCAGATTCACGTATTTTATTCCAAGTTTTGGCTAAATATTCATAATCTCTTTTAATTTCATAACTGGATCTATCTATACCTGCTGTACGAATTATAAGACTTGGAGAGTCGGTATTTTCATCATTTATAATGCTACTGATGATGCTTTTGAGCCTCTTTCTTTCTTCTTGAGAGACTATTCTTCGCGATATACAGTTTTGCTTAGGCGTATTTGGCATTAATATGCAAAATTTACCAGCTAGCGAAAGAAAAGTTGTAAAAGATGCTGATTTTGCCCCCCTGCGCTCTTTTTGCGCTTGTACGAGCATAATTTGGCCCCTTTTAATAACGTCTTGTATCTTGTATTTTTTATAAATGCTTTGATACTGAGTTTTGATATCTTCAATTTCATCGTATACCGATTCTAAATCAACTTTACTAGCAGCATTTTTATCTAGCGCATTCATATCAACTAACTGATCTTCACGATCTTGGGGGATAGCTTGGTACTCCTTTACTTCCTCAATCGTAACATCAGGCACGGGAATTTCTTTTAAATCACTGGGCTGGATTTTATTATTTGGCAGAATGAAGAAATCAGGATGTATTTCATTAAAGGGCAAAAAGCCACTCTCGCCATTGTCATAAATTATAAAAGCTGCCTGCAAAGCCGGCTCGATCCTAGACACTTTGGCTAAATAAATATTGCCTTTGATTTGCCTGCTATCAGCAGATTCGCATCCAATTGCCTCTATTAAGTCATTTTTGTTTATTAAAGCGGTGCGGATTTCACCTTCATACTTTGCGTCTATTAATATTTTTTTACTCATAAAATTATTTTTTGTATTTTTAATGCCATATGGCTTATTTTTAAGATGATTGGGGGTATTTCTTGAAGCTTGAAGATCGAACGGTATATCGAGCTCCAAGATCTCTAGACTAAAAAGTCTACTTATCAAAGACACATCAAGTCATATCCCAATTATTAGTGTATAGCAAATATTTTATGTGGCAAGGATAACTATAATATGACGCGATTCATCCTCCATCTAACTTGACGGCGATTGTCTCATGGTTTAGCTGCCTGCCTGAATTAAATTAGCTATTAAATCTTGCGCAAGCTGTTATGCCGCGCTTAGAAAATCTAATAAATTCAAAAATCCTATCCATCGGAGCAAAATCAGCATACTCTTTTTCTAGAGCAGCGCGTTTTATTTCAAAAATACCAGGCTGATAAAATAATTTACGGAAAATAGTTTGCAGCTTTCTTATATCGCTTTGTGAAAAATTGCCTCTAGCCAGCCCCACTTTATTTACTTGAATTAGTTTTGCTCTATCGCCTTGAGCAATACAAAAAGGAGGGATATCTTGTACTACCAAACTACCTGCTGCAATAAATGCGAAGTCTCCTATGCTGACTGACTGATGCACCCCTGCCAAACCTCCTATAATTACCTTATTTGCTATTACCACATGACCGGCAATACAAACAGCATTAGCCAGCTGGCAATCATCTCCTATAGTAACATCATGAGCAACATGAGAGCAGGCCATAAATAAATTGTTATTACCAATTTTTGTAACTCCATCCAAATTAGTTGCAGGCTGTATCGTGACATATTCTCGGATTTGATTATTATCACCAATTATCAAGGAAGTATCATGACCTTCCCATTTTTGATCTTGGGGCGCTGATCCTATAGATGCAAACTGGTATATGGTATTATTATCACCTATCGTAGTGTTGCCTTCCAAGATCACATGAGGCTTAATGATGTTATGTTTTCCTAGTTTAACTTTAGGGCCTATAATACTATAGGGCCCTATGACAGTCCCTTGTCCTATTTCTGCAGATGGATCTAT
>CAMCJU010000039.1 GCA_945875085.1 Candidatus Phycorickettsia trachydisci | reverse complement strand
TGCAATTTTTGCAGAAAAAATGAATTTGAGGGCTACAGAAACCAAACTTCTTAGCAATGCGACAGTTGCGGAATTGACTCTAGATGGAAAATTAACTACTGGGGCCTCAGGAACCTACGAAGTAACATCCATGAAGGCTGATAAAGACTCATTAATTGAAAATGCTGGGAAAATTAATTTTGCAAAAGGGGATCAGGTCATAGGTACCGTTAAGAATAAGCAGGCAGCTATCTTAACTTTTAACGGAGGAACCGTTACAGGTAATGTTGAAGGGGGTATTGTAAGCGCAGCAGGTACATTCAAAGGTGCCATGGGCCGTAATGATGCTCGCAGCTTAGATGAGCTAAATATTAAAGATAAAACGACTGTCTTCGAAGATGTAGTTTTCTCAAAGAAGACTGATGTTGTTAGTCAAGAGGTTACCTTTGCAGAAGATGCCACTCTTGGGGAAGTTAGTTTGAAAGACGCCAAACTAAATATTGGCTCGAAGATGATAACTATGGGCAACGTTAAAGTTGAAGGTATTAATACGTTTAAAATTACAGTTACGTCAAAAGGTTCGGGTCAAGTAAAGTCCATTAAAAGTGAAGTTGTTGGCGGTGGCGATGTGAAAGAGAAGGTTAAGTTGAAGCTGGCTCTGCAAACGAACATTACAGATAGCGTTGAAACTGATATCGGTACGATCTTTGATGGTGTGGACCTGTCAAGCGTCATATACCATACTGGAACTGTGAAGATAGAAAAAGGTAAGTTATATATAAATGCTGACCCAGCAAAAATTTCAATCCGTGAGGGTGAGCTAAAAGCTAAAGTTGTAGGTGCAGGAGGTTCTGCTCAAGGTTTCAGTGATCTTTTTAGCGTTCTAAAGAAAAAAGACACATCTGATCTACCAGACGCTCAAAAAGCGGCAATTGACAAAGAGAATAAAGCATTGGATGACTCTGTCACAGCGCAGATTATTAGTAAACAATTTCAGCAAGGCTCACCCGATGACGATCAGAAGTTTGCCAAAGCGATAAATATTGAGAGCTCATCTAATCAAAAAACTCTACAAGTCAGTGGAAATGTAGTATCAGAGGTGATGGGTCATATTGCGGCATCCTTGGCGTCGTCAGCGGCGTCGTCAGTCAGTGCGCCAGCTTTTGCTGCTGGTGAAAATGAAATTCATGAAGGCAAAATGGCTACATGGATTTCTGGCCATACTGCTCAAGGCGATCAAAAACTAGATAACTTGAAGCCTGCCTATAAAGCGCAGAACTCAGGGGCAACATTTGGTGCTGATTACCTTGGTAATGTAGCTGGCCATGGCGTTATTTTTGGTGGTGCATTTACCTTTGATAATGGTGATATTAAGTATAAAAAAGGTATTAAAGATGGTGATAAAACCAAAATTTCTTCTAATATCTTTAGCTTATATACCAACGTTGATCTTTACAAAGGTTTGTTTGCTCGTGGTTTAGTTTCTTATGGTACAAGTTCTACTAAGTCCGAGACCGGGAGATATAAGGAGCAAGATAAGCTTATAGCTAAGGCTGACTACACAACGACTTTTGTAGTAACGCAACTGGAGGCTGGATATAATCATACTGTTGATAACATTACTGCATTTGCTACACTTGGTGGAAGGTACAGTAACGCCAGAACTCCTGAGTATACTGAAAAAGGCGCTCTTGAGTTGAGTCAGACAGTCAGGAAATCAAGTCTAAGTCAAGTTGATGTAGTTGGCTCGGTTGGTATTAATGCTACCATTGTTAGTGATGATGTAGCCTTTATTCCAAATACGAAGTTTTCTGTAGCTAAAAAAGTTGCTGGCAAAACTCCTGAGACTAAGTATAGAATTGGTGACTTACCTAACGACATCAAAGTATCAGCAGGAAAGGATGACGCTACAGTCGCTGAGCTATCTGCAGGCTTCAATGTTAAGTATCAAAACTTTGACTTTGGCGTTAAGACTAGCTACGGCTTTGCTAACAAGTACAGCAATCTAGGAGGAGCATTAGTAATTCGCGCTGAATTCTAATACTTCCCCCGTATATGGGACAGCCGTCCCCTTACGGATATCGCTCAAAAGCATCACGCTTTTGTGCGCGCTCTCTTCCTTGTGCGCTCTCTTCCAAAGCTGAGGCGCATAGGCGGGCATTGTGTTTGCAAATCTTACCTTAAAATTCTCTACGCTAAACGCTTATACAACCTAGCAACTATGCAATAGTCCTATATATGCCATATTACTTCAAGGCTTTAGATAAGGTCTGTTTCTAGCAGTTTTTTATGTAAAATTTTAGTAAGTTCATGCATGTCTGCTTCTTTAAGTAGAATGCTGATTTTGCTATGATCAATATGAAGGTATTGAATTGAGAAGTTTTCGATCACCTTAAAAACTCTATCAATCGCTTCTTGCTCGTTTAACAACTTTGATCCTATGATGTTTACCATAGCAACATCGCTATATATTTGAAAACTGGTAAAGATATTTTGATTGCTCAAGGATACTTTTAGAGCCATTTCTAAACGGCCTTGCTCTCCAAGGTTTGAGATCAGAAAAATACTGTCATCTTGAAAAAAAGCGCTACTTATATTTATGCTTAACTTGTTTAAGTGCAAAAGCAAAAAGCTCAAACTCTTGCAGCCATATATCTTGACAAGTAGGATGTTTTGGTTGTGAGCGATGCCAACTATTTTGCTTAGTTCCATAATGTTATTTGCTTTAATTTTTGTTCCTTGTGCAGTGTCGAAAGATGAGATTACTCTTAAATCTAATTGAAATTCTTTGGCGATTTCGATGCTTCTGGGGTGCATAACCTTTGCTCCAGAGTAGGTCATCTCAAGCATTTGATCGTACTGGATGGAGTCGATATGCTTTGCTGCTAAAATGAACCGAGGGTCAGCGCTGTAAACGCCAGTTACATCAGTATAAATATCGCATCTTTCAGCGCTAATTGCAGCCGCAATAGCTACTGCAGTGATGTCGGAGCCCCCTCGTCCTAGCGTAGTAATTTGGTTGTTAGAATTGATTCCCTGAAAGCCGCAAATAACCGGAACGAAATCTAGGGCCAGATATCTTAAAATTAGCTCAGCGTTAATATAGGTAATTAGCGCCTTGCCGCTTTGCTCGTTCGTGCATATTGGTATTTGCCAGCCTTGCAGTGGTAGGGCTTTTATGCCTTTGCTTTGCAGCGCTAATGCGACCAGGCCGCTACTGATGTTTTCGCCGCTGCTAAGTACAAAGTCAAGAGAATTTAGCTCTTGATCCGAAGTTAGCGTAGAGATTTTTCTGCAATAGTTTAATAAAGTATTAGTTGTGCCGGCCATAGCTGAAATGACTGCAACTACTTTGTTGCCGCCATTTAGTTCTGCGGTGATTTTTTTGCTAATTTCAATTATCCGCTGCGTGTCTGCGACCGAGGTCCCGCCAAATTTTTGTACTACTACTGCGCCTTTTGTCATTGATTTTTTAAGGTCTCTCTAGATGTTCCACGATGACATTTGGGCCTAATTTTTTAACTAGCCCCAGATTTATTTCATGTTTTAGGAGCAGGACATCGCTCTTGATGCTTGATTTATACTGCAAGGAGCAGATATAATGGGAAGCTGTAATGTTTGAGAGTAGCACTTTTGCATCATGCATGTCTTTGGATGCAACTTTTGCACTTGAAAAATCTTTTAAGACATCTTTTAAGACGTCCTTGATGACGTCTATAACTTTGTCAATTTCGCACTCCTTGGGTATTTCAATTTTAGTTTCATTATCTAAAAAATTGTATTTACTCCAGTTTTTAAGCTTGTTTTGTAAAATGCTGCTACTTGGTATAAAAACCGTGGCATTTGAATGGTCTATTAATGTGATACATCTATTGCCAATGTGCGAGACAGTGCCTTTGATATTGTCTGCGCTGACAAGATCGCCAATTTTCAAAGGTTTTTCAATAACAATAATCAAGCTGCTAAGTAGGTTGGTGATTAAGTTTTGCACTCCTAGGCCTACCCCTAGGGCTAAAGCGCCGCCTAAAAATGCAAATGTATCAAGGGGGATGTTGGTCACTTGCAAAATTGTAACAAAGGCAACTATGCTAATTATTATGGAGCATATTTTTTCAATTAATTCTTTGTCATTGCTTCCTTGGAATGAAGATAGTTTATTGCTAATAAAGGCAATTAATGAGGGGTATTTTTTTAAAGAGACAAATATCATCAATATTGCAAATAGTATATTTGACACCTTTATATCCTTGCCTCCAGTAGAGATAATTACATAATGCCAAAAACTTTCTATTTCTTTAAAAAAATCCCACATCTCTTTTATTTTATTCCACAGTCAGATGTTGTCGCAACGCTTTATTTTATAGGTAAGGCCAAGAAGCTATTCATATTACGCCTTTTGACCATAAATAAAATAACATTTTTTTTATCTTTACTTGCTTTATACACCTTTTCTAATTCCTCTACGTTAACAATAGGTTGCTGATTGACGCTAGTAATTAAATCTCCAGCTTTAAGATGAGGCCGCCAAGAGCTTGTTTTAGATACGCTATTTACTACGATGCCACTTGTTTGCTCTATGTGATACTGAGCGGCAATGTGACTGTCTAAATTAACAAAAGTTACTTCGTTGACTTGATATTGACTTTTTGACGCTGCGCTATCCTTCGAGTCTGCAGAGGCGCTGTAGGTTTTATCGCCTGCCTGATCTAAAGTAATGACTGCTTTAAGTTCCTTTACTTCTTGATTTCTCAGTATTTTAATTGTCGCTGTTGAGTTTACTTCACTTCCCGCGACTAAAACTTGCAATTCTCGAGAAGAGGTGATTTTCTTATCGTTAAGTTCAAGGATAATATCCCCAGATTTCAGGCCGGCTTTATCTCCAACTCCTCCAAAATTGACCTCGGTTACTAAGACGCCTTTTTGCTCTTTTGGCAAACCCATGCCTTCTGCAATCTCTGGAGTTAATTGCTGTATAGTTATGTTTAGTAGCCCTCTGTTAACTTTGCCGTATTTTTTTAGTTGTTCAACTATTTTGCTAGCAGTATGAGAAGGTATCGCAAAGCCAACTCCCGCGCTCGATCCTGATGATGAGTATATTGAAGTATTAACGCCAATAACCTTGCCATTTAAGTCAAACAAAGGTCCGCCTGAGTTGCCTCTATTAATAGGAGCGTCAGTTTGCACGTAATTGTTCACGATGCCGTTTTCTGAATCAAGGTCTCTGGCTTTTGAGGAAACTATTCCTTTGGTGACGCTATGACCTAAGCCAAAAGGATTGCCAATGGCAATGACCCAATCGCCAATGCGCGCAGCCTGATCGTCGCCAAAAACAGCAAAAGATAGTTTTTTATCACTCTGGACTTTTAGCAAGGCAAGATCAGTTTTCTTGTCAGTGCCAACTAGTTTAGCTTCTAACTCAGTATTGTCGTGGAGCTTGATGTTGATTTTATCAGCATTTTCAACAACATGGTTATTGGTAACTATATAGCCCTCTTCATCTACGATAAATCCTGATCCAAGAGATACGGCTTTTGGGTTTGTGTATATATCTTCAAATAAAAAAGGAACATCGAGCTCCTTGAAGAAATCTTTAAAATGATTGAACGCCGGGGGTAAATTTTCCCTATCGTGTTTTGCATACTGTTCTGTGTAGATATTGACCACTGTTGGAATTAGAGGCTCGACTATATCAGCAAAACTTGGAGGCTGCACGCTATTTTGAGCCGCCCCATTTGATTCCTTGGTTTCAATGGCAGCAAAGTTGTTGAAATTGATCAATAAGCACAATGCAATGGTAATTTTCTTTAACATCATTTTTGAATCTTTAAGTATTTAAATAGTTCGCTATTTGTTGATAAGATAAGATTTGTATCCTCTTTTTTCAAGATGTTTTTGCAAGTATTTAGCGACTTATAGAAGTTGTAAAATTCAGGATCCCTAGAATATGCAATATTGTATATCTTGGCAGACTGACTATCTCCTTCAGCCTGAATGCTCTGAGATTCTGTGTAAGCCTTTGATATGAGAATTTTGCTCTCTTTATCAGCCATAGATCTTACCTTTGAAGCTTCTTCGGATCCTTCTGCTCGTATTTGTTTGGCCTCCTTCTCTCTTTCGGTTTGCATTCTTTTGTAGATGGCAGCGCTATTTTCTTTAGGCAAGTCAGCCCTTAAGATTCTAACGTCAATAACGACAACGCCAAAGAGATCGCTTTCTTCATTTAGCGAATCCCTTATTAGCTTCATTATCTTGCTCCTTTCATCGGAAAGTAGGGCGGTAAAGGATACCTTGCCAATGACTTTGCGCATTGCTGACTCAAGAATTTTGTTCAGGCGCAACTTAAAGCCCGAATAATTATGCACGGTTTTATAAAATTTAACCGGATCAACCACTCTGAATCTAGCAAATGCATCAACAATTATCCTCTTGCCATCGGATGCTGTTAACTCTTTGGCTTCGGCCTCAACGCTTAAGATCCTTTTGTCAAAATACTCAGCTTGTTGTATGAAGGGTACTTTGAAGTTCAAGCCAGGGGTGTCTATAACCTTAACAGCTTCGCCAAATTGAAAAATAACGCAATATTGAATTTGATTTACAATGTATAGGCTATTGAATAAAATGAGTAAAACTACTGCTCCAATGGCAAGGTTTATTCCTTTGAGGGTATTATTCATAAATTTTATTAATTTGATTTTACTGTCATATGCGGTAATACAAGCCCATCGGCAACTATAGTTTTATTTGCTCCTGACATTACTTCTTCAACAGCATCCAAAGTTAGTCTATCTCTAGTTATCTGCTTATTGAGTAAGTATTCATTATAGACAGCCAGAAATCTCTTAACGTCGCCTTCAGCTCTTGCGATAGTCTCTTGTTTATATCCTTCAGCTTGTTGTAGCATTTCGGCCGCTTTTCCCCTAGCTTTGGGAATAATATCGTTACGATACGCTTGAGCTTGATTGATTTCCCTCTCCTTGTCGGCTCTTGATGTTTGCACATCCCTATAAGAGGAGATAACCTCTTCTGGCGGCTCGACCTTTAGAAGTTGCACCTGCTCAATTTCAACGCCAATATTGTAGTTGTTAAGAATTTCTTGAATTGATTTATGTATTCTGTCGCCAATTTCTTGCTTTTGGCTTGACAGGGCGCTGGCAATTGGCGTGGAGCTTATAACTTCGCGGATGACGCTTTGAGCTACTGCCTTGATTGTTTCTTGAGGCGTTGCAACGCTAAACATATAGTTAGATAAGTTGGCTATGTGCCACATGACATCGCAATTTAACTTAACGATATTCTCATCTCCAGTGACCATTATACTTTCATTTGGCACGTCCCTACTGCTATCGCTAGTTATATGATCGCCAGAGCGGTAGCCTATTTCAATACGCCTTGACCTGTTTACCTTATCAATATAAACACTCTCAATTGGCTCTGGCATGCGGTAGTTTAGGCCGGGAAATGCCACTCTTACATACTTACCAAAACGCATTACCACCGCCTCTTC
>CAMCJU010000038.1 GCA_945875085.1 Candidatus Phycorickettsia trachydisci | reverse complement strand
ACTTTAAATCTTTTTGATACCTCCAAATAACTACTTCCTTCATTTACACACTCTATTGCTTTCTTTCTTAAATCATTACTATAACTTTTTGGCATTTTTTCTTTAATTTTATATAAAATTATTCTCTATTACAACCTAATTTACTGTAGTTAATTAATTTGCCGTTGATACTCTTGGATAGCGATCCTGATAATCGCTATTGAAATATAGGCTTTCAAATTAGAGGCGAGTCAGAAGTTGCTTGTGGTAAATTAATTGACTATAGTTTTTTTGAGACTAGCCTTTAGGGACTAGCCTTTGAGGGGCTAATCCTTAGGGGCTAATCTTTTAGGTGGCGCAGTATATCTTCGCTTACTTTTTTCGCATCGCCAAATAACATCATGGTATTTTGGCTATAAAAAAGCTCGTTTTCAATGCCTGCATATCCTGAGCTCATCGACCTTTTGATGAAAAAGACGGTTTTGGCATTTCCTACGTCTAAAATCGGCATGCCGTATATTGAGCTTTGAGGGTTATTTTTAGCAGCAGGATTAGTTACGTCATTAGCCCCTATTACCAAGACCACATCTGTGTTGCTAAAATCGTTATTAATATCTTCTAGCTCAAATACTTTTTCATAATCAATACCTCCTTCGGCTAGCAGTACGTTCATATGACCTGGCATCCTTCCGGCTACTGGATGAATCGCAAAGCGTACCGATTTACCAAGATCCTGCAAAATAGTCGTCAGCTCCTTAATAACGCTTTGCGCCCCAGCAACAGCCATGCCATAACCAGGAACAATTATTATACTATCGCTGTTTTGCAAGATATATGCCGCATCTTCCGCGCTACTGATGTTGATGTTTTGGTTTGCGCCTATCTGATGCTTGCTGCCTTGCTGTTGCTTTAAAAATGCGCTAAATATTACTTGCCAGATCGATCTATTCATTGCCTTGCACATCACGTAGCTTAGGATCGCCCCGCTGGCTCCAACTAAAGCCCCTACGATTATAAGCAGGCTATTTTGCAATGTAAATCCAATGCCAGAGGTTGCCCATCCTGAGTATGAGTTTAGCATCGAGACAACAACCGGCATGTCGGCAGCTCCTATCGGCAGAATTAGCAACACGCCAATTATAGCTCCTAATATGCAAATTACATGAAAGATTAAAGCGCTTTGGTTCTCAAGGAAATATATGGTAGCTATCAGTAGTAATGCGCTAAGAGTAATTAGTAGGTATTTTTGTCCCCAAAATTTAATTTGTTTGCCAGAAATCATGCCTGATAATTTTAAAAAAGCAAGCACAGATCCAGAAAATGTAATCATGCCAATAATAAGCCCCCCGCTCATTTCTATTAGAATACTTCTTGGCAGATTCCCTTTTAGTCCAATATTAAACCCTTCAGGATTAAAAAATGCACTGTAAGCCACAAGGGCTGCGCTTAGGCCTATTAGTGAATGAAAGCCAGCAATAAGCTCTGGCATTTGGTTCATTTGCAGCTTATATGCTATATATCCTCCTATGAGAGCTCCTAGAGCTATAGGAATTAAGATAAAAATATAATTGCTTATTAGGGGATGATAAAATGCACTAGCTAAAGCAATAGTCATGCCTGATATTCCTATCATATTGCCGCTTCTTGCACTTTTTGGCGATGAAAGACCCTTGAGAGCTAATATAAAGCATACAGAGCATACTAAGTAAATTAGGTGAATATTTTGTGACATAAAATTATTTTTTTTTCTTAAACATTCCTAGCATTCTTTGCGTGATGATAAATCCGCCAAAGATGTTAATCGACGCCAATAGCACGGCAAAAAAGCCAAAAATACTAGAAATGCTTATGCTTTTTGCGCCGGCGGCAATTATCGCCCCGATTATAATGATGCTGGATATTGCATTAGTTATGGCCATTAAGGGGGTGTGCAATGCCGGGGTTACTTTCCAAACAACATAGTAGCCTATGAAGCAAGCCAGCACAAAAACGGTTATTGAAAAAGAAAAGTGATCAACGCCAGTTGTAGCAACTGCTGTTTCAAAGGTTTTTTCTTTAATTTGTAGCAGCAAGTCATTGGCATTTTCTGCCATATCTTGAGCTTTTTTGATAAGATTATAGTCCATAGTGTATTTCTCCTTCAAGGGTTAATAACATAGCTTTGACAACTTCGTCCTTAGTGTTGAGTCTGCCATCATGCAATATGTATTTTACGGTGTTATATAAATTTTTGGCGTATAGCTTAGAGCTATCTAAAGGGATGAGTGAGCATATATTTGAGTATCCTATCACCTTGACGCCATCTTGCTGAAATATTTCATCGGCTTTAGTTACTTGAGTATTGCCGCCAGAGCCTGCAGCAATATCAATAATCACCGAGCCGCGCTGCATTTTGGCTATCATATCCTTGCTTATAAGCATAGGGGCTTGTTTGCCAGGTATTTGCGCGGTGGTAATTACGATATCGCTTGTGCTGATATGCTTGTCTAGTAATTGATTTTGCAGCTCTTGATATTCCTGATCGACCCCTGCTGCATAGCCGCCTTTATTTTCAAAGTTATGCTCTATATTTTGCTCTATTGTATTTATGAATTTTGCCCCTAAGCTTTCGACTTGCTCTTTGGCAATAAGGCGCACGTCGTAACTAGAGACTACGGCCCCAAGACGCTTGGAAGTAGCAATTGCTTGCAAGCCGGCAACCCCAGCGCCCAGCACCAATACCTTGGCTGCCAGAATAGTGCCAGCTGATGTCATTAACATCGGAAATGCTCTTGGATAGTGATATGCCGCTTGAATGACGCTTGCGTACCCGGCTAAATTGCTTTGTGAGGATAGGGCGTCCATATGCTGGACCTTTGAAATTCTGGGCATGAGCTCTAGCGATAGGGCATTAATACCCTTTTTAGCATAATGGCTAATTAGCGCTTTATTATTGCTGGGATTAAGTAGGCCAATTAGCATAGCTCCTTTTTTGGCAAAATTTAGCTCATTTATTTGCTCTGCTTCTGGGGTTGGCTGAACTTTTAAGATTATATCGGCGTCACTTACTACCTCAAGAGGTACGTTTGATATTTTTCCGCCAGCATTTATGTATTGCTGGTTATCAAAGCCCGCGCTTAAACCCGCATTAGATTCAACCCATACATTAAAACCATCGCGCACAAATAGCTTAACTACATCAGGAGTTATTGCTACTCGCGTTTCATTAGTGTATCTTTCTTTTAGGATAGCAATTTTCATAAATTAAAAATTCTAATAATTTTTGATTGTATTAACCTTAAAATCGCATTGATTATGAATATACTTATTAAACTCAAAAATACAATACCATTTTTAATATTATTATCATATCATATCGCAGTAGCTGAAAATACCAATGATTTAATCCAAAAAATACAGCACAATCTAAAAAACCTAGATAAAGCAGCGATTGAATTTTTGCAGACGGCGCCAAATAGCAGCGTTGCTACTGGAAAATTATTAATCCAAAGGCCGTCCTTTTTTCGTTGTAACTATTATCCTCCATACCCTCTTTTGATAGTTGGGGGTAAAGAATATATCTCGATGTATGACTATTCGATGGAGACTATCTCATATATTCGCGCCAAAGATAATATAATGAATTTGTTATTCAGCGCAGATTTTAGTAAGTATTTTAAAATTCTTGCTACAGTCGAAACTGCCAAACACGTAGCATTAAAGTTGATGTTTGAGGAAAATCAGCAGATACTCGAGGCGTTTTTTGATAACAAATCCTTTGATTTAGCTAGGATTGTTTTTGTAGAGCTAGATGGGGCAAGTATTGTCATAGAATTTGCCAAGCCAGTTATGGTCAAGAAGTTTAAAAAGAAGCTTTTTGAGATGCGCGATCCAAAAATATTTAACGCGCCACGACATTTAAATAAACAAGAACTAGAACAGGAATATGAACTTGATTGAAAAATACGTCTTTTTATTTACCGACACGCTATATAGCAATTTTGTTTTATCTGCCAAAAGTGAGTTAGCGCTAGGTGTAATGCGATATTTGGAGCAGACAAATCTTGCAACTTGGGTGATTACTTTTGCTGCAGTGGGAATTAGCGCTAATATAAACTATTTTTTTGGCATTATTGCCTATAATATTTTTATTAAATATAGCATCCCGCCAGTAAGGTTAAGGTACGATAATATTTGCTTGCTTTGGAGGAGATATTATTTGCCGATTATGCTTTTTTGCGTTTTTCATCCATTAGCCTCAATTATTATTTTTTTTGCTGGGTTTGTGAAGTTTAATTTTGCGCGTTCTACGGTTGTTTTACTGGCATGTAAAGCTTTGAGTTATGTGTTTGTTTGATGTAGCTTGCTAGGATTTTTGAGGTGCGTTTTGAAGGTGCGTTTTGAAGGTGCGTTTTTCTTGAGCATTGTCGTCTAGCCCGCGGGAAGGACTATCTCATTTGCTTTTGCAAGGCCCAAGACTTGCCTGACCTGCTCATCAAGACTATCGATGTCTAAAGAATTTCGGTTTAAAAGAGCGGCTTTATTCTCAAGGATCACCCTCTGGGCTCTGAATTTTTGGAAATCCTTTAAGTTAGAGTGAAATTTTTCTTCCAAAGCCTTATATTGCAAATAGCCCTTTTGCCCCCATATCATATGAAAGCAAAAATACGTGGAAAACAGCAATATCAAAAGGTTTAGTAGAATTTTTTTTACCATCGTTTATATGAATTTGCTAGCTTCTTCGAACTCAAGTCTTAGCGGGGCCTTAGCGTCTGGCGCGCTCTTTTTATATCCTAGATTGCATAAAAAATTTATTTTCCAGCTAGAGTCTTTCAAGAACCTTTCGTTTGCCATGCTTGTGTTAAATCCTGACATCGGGCCGCAAGACACTCCCTTAGCCTTTGCAACTATCATAAAATATGCCGCTTGTAAGCTAGAGTTGCGAAAGGCAGTTTCCTCGATTAGCGCAGCATTATTTTTAAACAAATCAGCTGCATTTGGCATATATGGAAATAATTCGTCAAGCTTGGTGTAAAAATTTGTATCATATGCAAAAATAGCTGTAACTGGCGCGGTGCGCGTTTTTTCTACGTTGCCAGCTAACATGCATTCTAGTAAATTATTTTTTTGCTCTTGCGAAGTGATGAAGATGATCCTTAAGGGCAAGCAATTAAATGATGTTGCGCCATACTTACTAACGTCGTAAATTTCTTTTAGTAAGCTTTCGGGCACTGGTTTGTCATCAAAATCATAACATGTTCTTTCTTGCAGAAATATACTATCTAAATTCATGGCGGTAATTATTATTTATTTTATGTTTCGAGTCGCTGAAGGTAGATTTACAATTAAACCATCTAATTCTTTGGTCATGATGATTTGGCAGCCCAGCCTTGAGGTCGGGGTAAGGCCAAATGCCAGATCAAGCATGTCCTCCTCAGCTTCAGAAGGTTTTTGTAATTTTTCATACCAACTATCATCAACAATGACATGGCACGTCGAGCAGGCTAGCGAACCCTCGCAAGCGCCCTCAAGGTTGATTTTGTGTTTATGGGCAATCTCTAGAACTGACAACCCTTCATCTTCTTCAACCTCAATTTTATTATATTCTTGATCGATAAAAATTATTTTCGGCATGAGCTTCAGTGTAAAATAATTTATATGTGACTTATTTAAATTATTATAGCTTATATTCTTGACTTTCAAATACGTATGAATATATTATTTTATATGAATAAATCAGGTTTTATAATTATGTTCGCAGTTTTCAAGAGTGGCGGAAAGCAGTATAAAGTTAAGCGCGATAGTGTCATTAAGCTTGAAAAACTTGATGGACAAGCGGGTAACAAAGTGGAGTTTACAAATATTTTAATGATTGGCGAGTCTTCTAGACCTTCTTTCATAGGCATGCCATTTGTTAAGGGGGCAACTGTCGTCGGTGAGATAGTTAGTCAGTTAAGAGATACTAAGGTTATAATCTTTAAAAAGAAGCGTCGTCATAATTATCGCCGTAAAAATGGCCACAGACAAGAGTTGACAGAAATTAAGATTCTAGATATATTTAAGGAATAGTTTATTTAACAAACAGGATTAAAAAATGGCAACGAAAAAGCAGGGCGGCAGTAGTGGAAATGGCAGAGATTCTAGGTCGAAAAGACTAGGGGTCAAAAGGTCTGATGGGCAATTTGTATTATCTGGTAATATCTTGATAAGACAAAGAGGTACCAAGTGGCATCCTGGCAGTAATGTGGGATTGGGCAGAGATCATACGATATATGCAGTAGCAGATGGTTTTGTTAAATTTACCAGAGGAAAAAAGGATAGGGTGTTTGTTAATGTCATTCCTATATATTTTGAGCCAGAATTGGTAAATCCACAAGATGAGCCAGAATTGGTAAATCCGCAAGATAACATTGCCAAACTTCAAGAAGCAGTTGTATAATATTATTAAATAGATTTTGAGTTAAAATGGCAAAAAAAAATAAAAATATTCTGGTTAAATTGGTTAGTAGCCAGGGAACTGGATATTTCAAGGTAAAAAAACGTAATCCCAAAACGCAAACTGAAAAGTTATCATTTAAAAAATATGATCCTAAGTTGCGCAAACATGTGATTTTCAAAGAAGAAAAAATTAAGTAGAGATTTAGGTATTTATGTCTGTTGTAAAAATACGCCTAGCTAGAGGAGGCGCGAAAAAAAAACCTCACTATAGCATAGTTGTAGCAAGGGCTACTGCTCCAAGAGATGGTGATTTTATTGAAAAAATTGGTTATTATAATCCGCTACTTAGCAGCGATAATCCAGAAAGGGTAGTGATCAAGCTTGATAGGGCGGAGCACTGGCTTGGAGTAGGGGCTCAGCCTACAGAGAAGGTTGCCTACTTTATTGAATCAAAGGGCGGTAATCTGACGTCGAAAATTAAAGCTAAGGTTGCTGAGAGGTTCCAGAAAAGATCTCTTAGAAGCGCTAGAAAGAAGGAGGCTAGTTAATTGTACCTTAGTTAATGGTCCATTAGTTAATTGTCACTTTATGGCTGCGCCGGCGCCCAAGTTAAGGCTAGAATTGCTGCCCCAAGGCACGGGGGGGCCTTAAGTTGCAGAGCGGCATAAAGAAGAATTGTTGGTAAGAATTGCTGCAAAAACTAGCTTAAAATCTGCCTTTATATGGCGAGAGTTCATTGAAGTAGTTTTTTTTAATTTTATTTCTGGTTTTTTCATTTCTGAAAATTAAAGATCCAGCTTTTACCTGAAGTTTTTGAAATTAAGCCAAGTTTTTAAAATTAAATTCTTGAAGCAAATTTGTCTTAAGCGCCCAGGTTTTTTCTTGCCAAGGAAAATCCTTTATGCTATGTTTTAAAGATATAAGACTATCATATCATGCAGCCGGATTAGCTCAGTGGCAGAGCAACCGCCTTGTAAGCGGTAGGCCGTCAGTTCAAATCTGACATCCGGCACCATTAAAATCATAATCAAAAATCGCAATCTAACGCAAGTCTTTGCTTGTCAAGCCTTTAGTTATTTTGAGCCTTGATGATCAGCAACATTATTCAGAGTCAATAGCATTTTTTTTTGTTGTTGATAATTTTATTAAATTTTGCTACAATTTCAGATGTAAAAGCATTGACAAGTAGCGTGACCTTTATTGGCCGCTTCCTTGCTCTTATTAATCAAAAATAATTTATGTCAACAAAAGAAGATTTAATAGAATTTG
>CAMCJU010000037.1 GCA_945875085.1 Candidatus Phycorickettsia trachydisci | reverse complement strand
TCTTGGTATGACCCTTATTCTTTCCTCGTCAACGGCATAATTCTGGAGCAAATATTCTTTGACGAAATTAGAGACAGCAATTATTCTGTCGCCTTTGGTCATAATGCTATTATACATTTTCTTGACTAGGTTATTGAAATTATAAACTCCATGAACCGTAGTAACAAAACGCACCTGAGAAGTTCTTTTTGCAGCGTAGTAGCAACTCCAAGCAGGAGCTCTTGATCTGGTATGTAAGATATCGACCTTATACTGCTGCAAAATATCAGCAATTCTTTTAATATTCAATATAATATTGATGGGATTCTTGCTCTGAACGTCAAGTTCAATATGTTTTGCAGAAAATTTTTCGAGCTCCAAAGACATGCCCCCTCCTTCAGAAAGCACTATTGACTCATATCCATTTTCAACTAAAAATTTTGCAATTTCTATGGTGCCTCTTTCTACCCCTCCAGATATTAAAGAAGGTAAAACTTGCATTATTGCTGACATTATTAATATCTATGAAATTGACTTATCAAGTTACATTATAACACTGAAAATTTATAGAAACTATTCATTTTTCAAGTATTCTAGACTTGGGTTTTTATTGTAACAGCATGCAAGACTTCTGAATCAAGATATTTAGCCAGGGCTTTATTGACGCTTTTATGCTGATCTATTAGAGATTGCCCCCTGAAGAGCTCAGACTTAACTTCTACATAATAACCCTTTTTACTACAATCTAAAGGCTTTAAATTCACAATAGCATCAGGCAATAACTCCTTGATTGCATCTATAACGTCTTGGTCATTAATCATAAAAAAAACCTATAACTTTTCTTTACAGAAGATACTATAAAAAATCTATTCAGTCAAATTAAAAATTCATTAAACAAAATATTTAACGAATCGCAAGGATATAAATATATTGTTACTATTTGTTTATAATTAATTCGTTGATTTTCCTTTAATAAAAAAATAATCATTTAAATCTCTAGAAAAGATAAATTTTTGCAGCTAGAATTAGTCTTAATTAAAAAGCAAGTTCAAGCAATTGCTCCCAATACAATCGATACAATAAAATCTAAAATACAGCCGGTAATAATGGCAGGGGGTTATGGCTCAAGGTTATGCCCCTTGTCAAGGACTCATTTGCCAAAACAATTCTTAAAATTTCACAATCAACTAAGTTCATTTCAACAGACTATCATCAGACATAGCAGCTTTGCAAAACCAGCGGCAATTATAAATCAAAAGCACATTCAAATAGCCTTAAAACAAGTTGCCGAAATATCAGCAGGAGTGCCAGCTGATAGTCGAACCCCTTATTAAAAGGCACGGCGCTATGCTCTATACTGGCAAATTTTATCGCCAATTCACAAGATATCGAGCACGTCATTTTAGCGCCTTCTGATCATCTGATAATAGATACAAAAGCTTATATAGATACTATTGAGCGCAGCATGAATTTTATCGACCAATTTCCCATAATCACAATCGGCATAAAGCCAACGAATCTAGAAAGCTCCTATGGATACATAAAGTGCGAACAGGAAAATAAAATAGAAGAAGGGGCCTACACTTCCGATACATTTGTTGAAAAACCCTCGATATCTCAAGCCAAAATATACACCAAAGATCCAAACTTCTTGTGGAATAGCGGAATATTTTTATACAACTCTAAAGATTTTTTATCTATTGCCAAACAACATGAGCCAAAGATGCTGGAAATTGCTCATAATATATGGCAAAACAAATATCAAAAATTCGATATCATTAACCTTGACGCAAACCTGTATAAACAAATTAAAAATAACACCATAGACTATGCATTTTTAGAAAAGCTTAAAAATATTGCAGTGATTTTAGCGCGCTTTGATTGGAGCGATCTAGGTAACTTTTCAGGGTTTTTTAAAGCTGTGAAAAAGGGACTAAATAATAATCTTTTATCTTATAATGCTTTTATAGAAGATGTAAAAAATAGCCACTTAATCTACGATCAAAAAGCCTCAATGGTTATGGGGCTAAAAAGTTCCATCATTATCAATAATGACGGGAGCTTGCTACTGGCTACTAATAAGAAATTCAAAAAGACTGCATCGTAAAGCTAGACCTTCAAGCTAGACCTTCAAGCTCCTTGGCAACAAGGCTTTTAAACATAAACCTCTTTAGCAAAAGATTAACCACCAAAACCACTAAACACGAAAATATTACATCACTAGCAAAATGCCCCCCCTGTGATATTCTTACCAATCCAACAATAGTGCCAAAAATCATAGCAGAGTTAAAAGATCTCTTAAAATACCTCCTAGGCAAAACAAAACTAAGACTGGTGAAGTGATATGCTCCAGCAGCATGCCCTGAGCTAAAAGAGCAATTTGTATCGCATTGATCAGAGATAGAAAAAACCCTGCTAAAATGTCGATCTCCACCAAATTCAATAATGTTTTTGGGGCGAGCTCTGCCAAAATGCTCCTTCAAAAAGGCGTTAACTATAATTCCTGGACCTATAATCAAAGTCAACAACAAATACAAAAATATTTTTCTAAACTTTTTATCGACAAAATACTGGTATAATCCAACGATGCAGTATATAATTGCTGCAGTATAGGTTAAAGGCGGCGCTGATTTAAAAATAATTTGAACAAAATAGTTGTCATTATAAATAAACCCCTGAGCCTTTTTATAAAAAAAGTTTGATATATAAATATCTAGTTTTGGAAATGCAAAGAAAATTACAGATGCCAAAACTAAGTACAATACCCAATTAAATATATTTTTTCTATAGCAATTTTTCATAATTTTAGTATATGTCATTTGATTTAAAAGCCCACAAAAATAATTTATTATTCATACCCTTCGGAGGTTTAAATGAAATAGGTATGAACGTAAGTTTATATCATTACCAAGGTAAATTTATTATAGTTGATTGCGGTAGCGGCTTTGCCGAAGAATACCTACCTGGAGTCGACATGGTCGTAGCAGACTTAAGCTTCGTAATAGAGCACCGCAAAGACCTCTTAGGAATTATTCTAACTCATGCACATGAGGATCATTTAGGAGGTATTCAATATTTATGGCCAGAGCTTCTATGCCCCATTTATACCACTGAATTTACTGCAAATTTCCTAAGAATAAAGCTTGCTGAATTTGACTTTGGCAAAGATGTTGAGATTCATAAATTAAAGCCTGGAGATAGATTTAACCTAGGACCGTTCGATATTGAAATGGCACCCCTAACACACTCTGCCCCAGAAATGCAAGCGCTGATGATACGGACTGAAGTAGGCAATATATTGCACACAGGAGACTGGAAATTTGACCCAGATCCTATAATAGGCAATCCATCTGACGAGAACTTACTTAAAAGCTATGGCGATGAAGGTATTTTAGCGCTAATGTGCGACTCAACAAATGTTTTAAGCCCAGGGCACTCGGGGTCAGAAGGGCATTTGCGTGACAATTTAGTCAAAATTATTGCAAGTTGCTCTAAACTTGTCGTTGTAACAACATTTGCATCTAATTTGGCCAGACTAGATACCCTAATACACGCTGCAAAGTCTACAGACAGAAAAATAATACTTACGGGTAAAAGTCTTCATAGAATGACGCAAGCCGCACAAGACAGTGGATATCTGGAAGATGCGGTATTTATCAGCGACAAAGAATTTAAAAACCACCCTAGAGAAAAGTTAATGATAATTGCCACAGGATGCCAAGGTGAACCCCTAGCTGCTGTTAACAAAATGGCCACAGGCGCGCATCCTTGTATCAACTTAACACAAGGCGATACCATCATCTTTTCATCTAAAATCATTCCAGGCAACGAAAAGAGAATATTTCGCTTATTCAACATCTTTGTGCAACAAAAAATCGAAGTTATCACCGAGAAGGATCATTTTATTCACGTCTCAGGACATCCTTGCGTAGATGAGCTAAAAAAAATGTACGAACTTACTAGACCCAATGTTGCAATCCCCGTTCACGGAGAGCCGGTCCACATACATGAGCATGCGAAACTGGCAAAAAGATTGGGCATTAAACATTCCTTGGAAGCCAGAAATGGCTCTGTAATAAACTTGAGCTATAATGAGTCACACATTATTGACAAAGTCAAAAGCGGCTACTTGACTGTAGATGGCACTTGTCTAATACCAGATAATTCTGATATTTTTAAATTTCGTCGCAAAATGCGCGATGACGGCATAGCAATTATAAGTCTTGTATTTGACAAACACTGGGAACTTTTAACAACGCCATTTCTGAACTTTCCAGGCATCTTGAGCGACATTACAGATCAGGAAATGATCAGATCCCTAAAAAAGAACTTAGCCAAAAATATCAACAGCTTAACTCAAGGTCAAAGACCGACGAAAGATTCGATTGAAAAAAGCGTAAAATTATTTATAAAAAAGTTTTTGAAAAAAGAGATAGGAAAAAACCCTGTAATTTTACTAAACATCGAAAATGCCAGAAGCTAATTCATCAAGCCAAGATGCATTACAAGAAATTTATCATTTTTTAAATGACGAAATTCAAGAGCTCAATTCTTTAATTGAAAGCTATTTTGCTGAGCATAAAGAATTAATATGGGATATATCTTGGCACATGATAAGCTCTAAGGGCAAACGCATCAGGCCAATACTAACTCTTCTTTGCAGTAAAATACTAGGATACGACGGTCTTAATCATATAAAACTAGCAGGTGCTGTTGAGCTTATCCATATAGCTACTCTACTACACGATGATGTGATAGACCAAGGCAAGACAAGAAGATCCAAAGCAACGGCAAATTCAATTTGGGGGAATAAAGCCAGCATCCTCTGCGGCGACTTTTTTTTTAGTCAGTCATTTAAAATAATGGTTTCAACAAAATCCCTACCTAGCCTTGAGCTGCTTTCTGCGATTGCGGCCCAGATTGTTGAAGGAGAAGTCATGCAATTAGTAAATCTGCAAAAACAAACTTTACTATCCAAAGAGCAATACTTTAAAACCATTGAGCATAAAACAGCAAAACTTTTTGCTGGTGCTTGCCAAGTAGCGGCCTTGATAATGCCACGAATGGAGCAGGAAACTTACCTAAAGCTAAATAAACTTGGCAATGCTTTTGGATTAGCCTATCAGATCAAGGACGATACGCTAGATTATTTTGCTTCTGGGACGGGTAAAAATCAAGGCCAAGATTTTCTTGAAGGTAAAATAACCCTACCCATCATCCTACTCCAAGAACACGCTGGTTTGGCAGAAAGGCAGTTCATAGAAGATGTTTTTACCAAAGAAGCTAATCGCACGACACAAAACTTCAATAATATACTAGACTTATTAGACTCCTATAAAATCAAAGATTTACTTATGCGAAGTATAGATGAATTATCAAAAGAAGCGCAAGACTCTTTGAATGCTATTAACGTGGAGAATAAAGCCAAGGATCTCTTGCTGAAATTAGTTATCTTTTTTTTCAAAGACATATATTAATAGTTTTGCTAAAGATAAAAGCGCCTTTGGCTACAATATTACAAAAGTTTATCCACTTCAGCTTTATAAGAATTATAAAATTCTAGAAATTGCTTAGGATCATTTTGCGCCAGCTTTTTATAATTCTCCTGAAGTAATACTAGTTGCATCCGTTTGGCAATTGTAAAAAAAACTTGCTTTGGATCCTCTTTTTCCAAGCCAATGAAAAAACTTGGATTAGTTTTTTGCACTATAGGCAAAATTTCAGACTCCAGAGAGCTAATTTGATCTGCGTTTAAAAATTTAGCAAAATACGCAGAAAATTCTAATTGATTGATTTTTTCGCTAATTTGCGCATCAGCCAACAACTCAGGATATTTAATTAATATTGCTATTAAGGTAATTTCAAAAATATTATTAGGAGCTTTAGCCAAAGGCTTTGATGCGACTGAGGATGAGCCTGACTTAGGTTTTTTTCTACTAAGACTCCATAGTTGATCACTAAAAAAGCGCTTATAGTTCTTCGCAACAATATCATCTTTAATATGACCAACATACCCCTGAAGCTTTGCCTCAAGCTTTGCTATCAACTCAGGGCTACCAGTCTCAGTAGCAGAAGTCTCTCCAGCCCATATCATTTTTGACAATTCCAACCTGCCCTGAATAAGCATTTCCATATATGCGCCGCCTCTGTTGCTCAAAACATCATCCGGATCGCAACCTTCTGGCAACATTATAAAGCTGATGTATTTATTGGCTTTTAATTTAGGAAGTGCAATTTC
This sequence comes from Candidatus Phycorickettsia trachydisci, assembly GCA_945875085.1. Lineage (GTDB taxonomy): Bacteria > Pseudomonadota > Alphaproteobacteria > Rickettsiales > Rickettsiaceae > CAMCJU01. The sequence continues at coordinate 1,506 of CAMCJU010000037.1, read as the reverse complement.
TATCACTTTTTTTGAAGCCCTAGCCCCAGCACCATCGCCATCCATACACATAATTATTTCATCCACTAAGCTCCATAATTTCTCAAGATGTTTTTCGTTTACAGCAGTGCCAAGAGTAGCTACGGTCTCTGTAAAGCCATTTATATGCATTTTTATTAAATCCATATACCCTTCCACAACGAATGCTCGGTTATTTTTATAACAGCTAGTATAGGCCAAATTCTCGCCATAAAATACCTCGTTTTTTTTAAATAGCAACGTTTCTGGCGAGTTAAGGTATTTGGGCTGCACATCTTTAAGAGCTCGCCCCCCAAAGGCAATTATCTTATTATGACTATTTCTAATTGGAAAAATGATGCGCTCACGAAAAACCTCACACAAAGATTGATCTTTTTTAGCCATAAGCCCGGCTTTGTCTAACATCAAAAGAGCAACGCCCCTAGCCTCTAAAGCTCGACGCATATACCCTTGCGCTGGAGCATAACCTATTTCAAATTTATTTATCACATTCTGACTAATGCCGCGGTTACTTAAATATTCCACTCCCTGATGCGTTAAGTTCTTGCGATAGAACTCTAATGCCAACTCTAAAGTCGAGTGTATTTTGTCAAATTCATCTAACTCCTGGCGTACACTAGCCGAAGATGGGACATCAATTCGATATTCACTGGCTAATTTTAATGCCGCATCTTTATAACCAAGGCCGCTAGTTTGTGCGACAAAACTAATCACATCACCTCCAACATGACACCCAAAACAATAAAAAAACTTCTTAAAATCATTAACAGCAAATGAAGGGGTTTTTTCAGAATGAAAGGGACAAAGACCAATGTAGTCGGTACCTCGTTTTTTTAAATCGGTTTTTTTACTAACTACTTCAGAAACTTGAACTCTGTTTTTAATTAAATCATAAAGCATAAGCGATTAGTTTTAAGGTTAACTTCAAGGGCCATTAGTTGACATCCTTGCCGCCCCTAAAGAGCCAGTATTGCAATAGCATTGAGCTGAAGGGTTAGTTAACTGCTCCTAACAACATATCTATAAGTTGTGTGTAGTTCTCATTATGGATAAGTTATAGACAATCAGTTTAGCTGCTTTGCTAAATGCTTCAGGAGAAGCTATTTGTCTGCCGCAAGAAAAAGCTGCAAAAGAAGCAATGCCAAGATCAATACCAACTTTTAGCATTCAGTTATAAATCTTGTAGCTTTTGCTGGATTTCTGCGCTGGTCTTTAATCTAAACTTAAAAGCTTTGACTATTTTCCATGGACTATTTTTTATTTTGGCCTAATACTTGACCACTATACCAAAAATTTAGCATACTGGTCAAGAGAAAAACTCGAGATTATTAATCGTCTCTATCAACAAATCAGACAACAAATCAGAGCCTTTGATTAGAAAATTTATTACAGATGGTCCTGATTCATACCTTGGGTCTTTAACTAAAGAAATTCCTATACAACAAGAAAAGCAGTTGCGTCAAACAAAATCCATATGATTTGCAAGAA
>CAMCJU010000036.1 GCA_945875085.1 Candidatus Phycorickettsia trachydisci | reverse complement strand
ACGGCTCTTAATAAGCCTAGTATAAACGATTTTGAGAACTTATTGCAAGAAAAAACTGCTCAAGAAAAAACGGCTCAAGTAAAATATAATCCCCAGTTGCAGAATGTAAATTCAGCTGCTGCTTATCTTACCTTGCCAGAGCAAGGATATAAGTCTGAGTTGTTAAAACGAGCCAAAGCCATCATCCAAAAACTTGAATTATTAAAGCTGCAAATCTTAAAATGCGCCTCTCTAGAGCAAAGCATCCAGGACCTTGAGCAAAGCATCGCATCTTTAGAGCTATTAGATGACGATAGCGATGATATTTTCGCCTCAACTATCACCAGAGCTAAAGTTGAAATAGCTAAATATAAAAATAATTTATAGCTACAACCTTTAGATTGCTTTACTTCTAACAAAGTAAAGAGCGGTAAATGAAACTAGCCATAAAATAATCAATTTGCCAGTTAGCATTAATTGACCATTGATGTCAATAATTTGCTTCAATAGCAGGTAGGAGCAAGCGAGCAAAGCAATTGGCGCAATTATAAAAACCCCAGGGCATTGAAATGGCCTTAAGGCATTGGGCATTTTGACCCTTAGATAAATAACTATGGAAGTAACGCAGATATAATCAATAATTCCTCCCATGCTAGTTAACTTGCTAATCATGTCAAAAGGCAAAAAGCCGCATATCAAAGCTATTAAAGGCACAATTACCATTAATGCCTTATAAGGACTGCCGTGTTTAGGGTGCAGCTCACTTAAGGACTTTGGCAACAGGCCATCTCTAGCTATGACATAAAAAATACGTGAAATGCCATATATTTGCATCATTAAGACTGTCGTCATGCCGCATATTGCCCCAATGCCAACAATTATAGAGCCCATATGGCTACCACTTTGTTTTAAGGCATAAGATAAAGGCTCAGCATTATTGAGCTGATCAAATGAGATGATTCCTGTTGCAAGACCGCCAATTATAACATATATTATTGTCGATAATATCAAGGCTCCAACGATGCCGATAGTAATATCTCTTTTTGGATTTTTACACTCTTCTGAGGCAGTAGCAATAACGCCAAAACCATTAAAGGCAAAAAATAATATCGAAGAGCCTGTAACCACCCCATCAAAGCCAAATGGCACAAAATTTGCCCAATTGCGCTGATCGAAATGAGGAGCAGCAGCTATGACAAAGGCGGTAATTGCCAGGAACTTAATGACAACAAGAATTGTGTTTAATTTCTTGCTGTCTTTAGTGCCTAAATATACTATCAGGCCGGCAAACAACACAATTCCCATAGCGGGCAAGTTCACTAGGCCCCCATTAGCCGGCACGTCTCCTAAGCTTCCTGGTAAAGATATGCCAATTTCTAGCAATATGCCTTGTACGTACGAAGACCAGCCGGCAGCAACGGAAGCAGCTCCAAAGCCCATTTCTAGGAACATGACGCTGCCCATAATCCAGGCAAAAATCTCTCCATAAGCAACGTAGCTATAAGTGTATACGCTTCCTGAAGTAGGCAGCATGACGGCAAGCTCTGCGTAAGCAAGTGCGACAAAAATGCAAACCAAGCCAGCTATTGCATAGGAGACCATCACTGCTGGTCCTGCATACTGGGCGGCCACTTGGCCAGTAACAACAAATGCTCCAGCTCCAACTATTGCCCCAAGGCCAATTAAAATTAAATCCAACGCGGTCAGATTCTTTGCTAAAGAGCTATTTGCAGCATTTTCTCGAATTGAATCAAAATCCTTTTTTAAAAAAGCTTTCATTTTCGTATAATTTAAACCTATAGTTACTAATACCTTTCGATCCATCCCCCTCCTAAGACTCGACTTGAGTCATATATGACGCATGCCTGCCCAGGAGTAATTGATTTTTCAGAAGATAACAAAGAAATTTGCATTTTATTGCTATCTAGACTAGATATTTTAGCATATGTGCCACTATGTGTCGAGCGAATTTTTACAATCAATTCTTTTTCCACGTCAGTTACAAGTTCTTCGCCAAGCCAATTAATATCTGTAATAATAAATTCTTGTTTATTTAGCGCTTCTGCAGGACCTACGTAAATGATATTATTCTTAGGGTCTATTTTAATGACATATAGCGGCGTGCCAACGGCAATTTTTAAGCCTTTCCGCTGCCCAATGGTATAGTTAATGATGCCTTCATGCTCCCCCAGTTCATAGCCATCGATATGCAAGATTTTGCCCCTTGTTTGAGCTTGAGGATTCATCTTTGAGACGAAATTTGCATACTTGCCATCAGGCACAAAGCATATATCTTGACTATCAGGCTTATCGGCAATTTTCAGGCCAAACGAAGCGGCATAATTTCTGGTCTGCTCTTTGGTGAGTGATCCTAAGGGAAAATGGGTAAAAGCTAATTGCTCTTTTGTTGTGGTAAATAAAAAATAGCTTTGATCTTTGCCTGCATCGCTGCCTTTATGCAACTCTGGCCCGTAGGCACCAAGAATTCTTTGTACATAATGCCCTGTAGCTAAACAATCTGCGCCAAGATCTTTGGCGAACTGCAGCAAATCTTTAAATTTTACTGATTGATTGCAGCGCACACAGGGCAGGGGGGTTTCTCCTCTTAAGTAGCTTTGCGTAAAGTCGTCGATAACAGTTTGCTTAAATTTGCTCTGGTAATTTAAAACATAGTGAGGGATGCCAAGCTTTGCAGCTACCATTTTAGCATCATATATATCTTGCCCAGCGCAGCATGCTCCTTTTTTTGCGCTAATTAACCCATAGTCGTAGAGCTGTAAGGTAATGCCTATGACTTTGTATCCGCTCCAGGCAAGCATAGCTGCAACCGTAGAGCTATCGACGCCCCCAGACATAGCAACAACTACTGTGGTATCTTGAGGGTTTTTTTGGCAGGCTTGGCCTAGTTCTAGAGCGACGTGCATTTTTTTTAAGATATTTTAATTTACTTTTATTTAATTATACAAAATATTTCCCAACCTTTTAGCGCTAACTTTCGGATATATTTAATTCTTGAGCATATAATTTAATTAAATCATTTATTGCTAAGGTTTGAAAAATTGTCTTAGAGGCTAGGTACTTAAGGGATGTGGGGAAATCTTTTTTGATTTTCCATTTAATGGACCAAAACGCTTTATAAAAATCTCTTAAGTAGGCTTCTGGCAAATCTTGGTTGTCTTTAAGGAAATAATATATGGTCAGTAAACTTTGCCGTTTTTCAAATTCCTTATCAAAAGAAAGATTGCCTTTATCATATACTTCTGGGCAATAATATAGACTATGGTTAATTCGAGCAAATTTAGTAAGCCTTGCGCACTTAAGCGCTAAAGAAAAATCTTGTACAAAAACCGCCTCATTGCACCCTTTTACTTGCTTTAAGATTTTAGTTTTTACCAAAGCCCCAGCGCAGCTACGAATTTGAGCAATCTTGCCGCGCGCTAGTTCTTTGAGCGGATCTTGAATGAATAATACATCTGACTTAAGCGCCTTTGACTTAAGCGATTTTTGATTTAGCGCCATCGTATCAACGTTGTATGTAGCGTGAATGCTAAAAGCAAAATCGCAATTAAAAGCTTCGTGCGCGCAAAGTAGCTTAGCAGTTGCATCTCTAGAGATTACATCGTCCCCATCTACGAAATGTATATAATCGCTGCTTGCAAGTTTAACGCCAATATTAGCGCTAATACTTGGTCCTTGATTTGCTTGATTTATTATCTTAACGTTTGCCAGGTCTTTGGTTGCTTGCTCTATGATGGCAAGAGACTGGTCAGTTGAGCCATCATTTATGAAAATGAACTCTTTTTGAAAGTCTCCTTGGGTAGCTTTTAGTGAGTTAATGACTCCAAGTAAATAGCGCTCCTTGTTGTATGCGGTCACTAAATAAGTAATTGCAGGCATGAAAAATCAGCATTAAAAAAATTACGAAAGATCTTTATATTACCTGCGAAGTATTATACCATAGTTATTATATCGTTAAAGAATTTAAATCTTCCTTCCTTACTAATTTAGATGTTTATACAAACCGAAAACACCCCCAATCCTAACGCTTTAAAATTTATTCCAGGTTTTAGCATTGCTAATACTCCGACATATTTCTTAAATGACCTGGATGCTGTAAATAGCTTTTTAGCTAGAAAGCTTTTAAACATCAAATGGATCCAAAGCGTCTTTTTCGGCAGCGATTTTATTACTGTTAGTAAAAAAGATGATGGCAATTGGGATCTTTTAAGGCCGGAAATTTTAATGACCATTATGGACCATTTTACTTCAGGCCTGAGCGTCTTTGATGGTGAGTTTAAGGGGTCAGATGGGGCATTAGAAAATAAATCCGCCAGTCAAGAATTTGCCAGTCAAGAATTTGCCAGTGAAATAGAGCAACAAATAGCTGAAATTATTGAAACAAGGGTGCGTCCTAGCGTGGCAATGGATGGGGGCGATATAATATATCGGAGTTTTGAAGATGGAATTGTCAAGGTCGAGCTTTTTGGCGCTTGTGCTGGCTGTCCTAGCTCGATAGTAACTCTTAAAAATGGCATAGAGTCCATGCTAAAGCACTACATTCCAGAAGTTAAGGAAGTTCAAGCAATTAACAACGATTAAATAAATAGGTCATTTTATGAATAAAATAATAGATAAAATAGGTGCAGCAAGTCTTCCTGATGAAATAAACGTAATTATTGAAATTCCAATGAATAGCGATCCAATAAAGTACGAAATCGATAAAGAAAGTGGACTTATGCAGGTTGACAGATTCATGAATGTGGCCATGAGATATCCTTGTAACTACGGCTATATTCCGCACACCTTGGCTAGTGATGGCGATCCTTTAGATGCGCTGGTGATATGTCAGTATCCTTTAATACCTGGGTGCTTTTTAAAAGCCAGACCAATAGGTGTTCTTATGATGGAAGATGAATCTGGGATCGATGAAAAGATATTGGCCTTGCCCACACTAAAAGCAGATCCTTTTTTTGCTGGCATTAATGATATTGAGCATTTGTCAGATGTAACAAAGCAAAGAATTAAGCACTTTTTTGAACACTACAAAGATCTTGAAAAAAACAAATGGGTCAAAGTTCAAGACTGGTTGAATGCTTCTAAGGCTAAAGAGTTAATTTTAAAATATCTGGCAGCTTATGTCTAAACCTTCTAAGGAGGCAGCAATTAATGCTGTAAAAACTTTGCTGCAATACATCGGCGTTGATATTAATAACGAGCATTTTATAGATACTGCCTCAAGAGTCATCAATAGTTATGACGAGCTATATAGCGGATATGATCAAGATGCCGCCAGCATATTGTCTTCTAAATCTTATGATCATAGCGCTTATCAAGAAATTATTTTGCTTAAAAATATTGAGTTTTGCTCAATGTGCGCGCACCATATGCTGCCAATTATCGGTAAGGCTAGCGTTTGCTATGTGCCTAGAGATAAAGTAGTTGGCATAAGCAAAATTGTTAAAGTGGTAGATGTTTCTGCCAAAAGACTGCAAATTCAGGAAAATATGACAACCGAAATTGCCCAAAACATCCAAGAAAATCTCAATCCTTTCGGGGTGGCTGTAAAGATTTCAGCGATGCATTGCTGCATGACTATGCGCGGTGTGCGCCAAAGCAATACCTTGATGGACACGTATCATTTTACAGGAGTGTTTAATCAAGAAGAGCCGCGTCGCCAAAATTTTATTAATATTTTAGCCGGTAGTTAATTTACATGTTATTATCGAGGTTTTTTTTGCCTTTAATTAAAGAAACGCCAAAAGAAGCCAAGATAGCTTCGCATATTTTAATGCTAAAAAGCGGCATGATAAAGCAAGCTGCCAGCGGAATATACACATGGCTACCTCTTGGTTTTATGGCCCTTAAAAATGTTGAACAGGTCGTAAGGCGCAATCTTGATAAGGCCGGTTGCATTGAGATGCTTATGCCATGCGTTCAGCCAGCTAGTTTTTGGATCGAATCTGGCAGATATGATGACTACGGAGCAGAAATGCTAAGAATCAAGGATCGTCATGACAATGATTTGTTATTTGGTCCGACGGCTGAAGATTTAATTACCGATATTTTCCGTAGCTCGATTAAAAGCTACAAAGATCTGCCAAAAAGTTTATACCAAATCCAATGGAAATTTCGCGATGAGATTCGCCCAAGGTTTGGCGTAATGCGCGGGCGTGAGTTTTATATGAACGATACTTATTCTTTCGATATAGACAAGCAAAGCTCCTTGCTAACTTATGATTTAATCTACCAGGTGTATCATCAAATTTTTCATGATTTAGAGCTAAAGGTCGTGGCAGTTAGCGCCGATACCGGACCTATTGGGGGTGATTACAGTCACGAGTTTCAAGTTTTGGCAGATACCGGCGAGAGTACAATTTATTACGATGCATTGCTGGAGGAGGAAAAAGACCTGCAAAAAAGAAAAGCGTTTTATGCAGCAGCGCAAGAAAAGCATGTCGCTGAGTTGTGCAACGTGCCTGCTGAGCGTTTAAAAGTTAAGCGCGGCATAGAAGTTGGTCATATTTTTTATCTTGGCACTAAATATTCCGTAGCGATGAATGCTTATGTCTCGAGCAAGGAAGGCGCTTTGGTTCCTGTGGAAATGGGCTGTTATGGCATAGGGGTTTCGCGTTTGCTTGGCGCTATTATTCAGGCAAATCATGATGATAAGGGCATAATTTGGCCTTATAGCGTTGCGCCATTTCAAATTATCATTATTAATATTCATCCCAATTTGCCCTCAAGCTGCAGAGCTGCTTTTGATGCGTATGAAAAGCTCACTAGTTTGGGCTTTCGCGTGCTGCTTGACGATACAGATCGCAGATCTGGGGTAAAATTTGGCTCAGCTGACTTAATTGGCGCTCCTTGGCAGATAATTATCTCTAATAATATGCTCTTGAGCGAAGAATTTGAGCTAGCAAAATTTGAGGTAAAGGAAAGAAGAAGCGGCGCTATTTTGCATTTATCTCTTGCGGAAATCATCAATAAACTTCAGTCAAAGATCATGGGGTAACTTATCCTTAAGAGTTAAAAGCAGATGGGCCATTAGATTGACCAGAAACTTGCTTTTTTGTATTTGGAGAGGAGCCAGGAGAAATCATCTTATTTTGCGGTATTACTTTTTCCACTTCCATTGTTTTGAATAAAATTATTATAATTAGCCTCAAGAGTCCTGAGAGTAGTATCTAACTGAGAATTTTTTTCTGTCGGCCGTTGAGAAAACAGATTCATAATATTAGGGTCATCTATAATAAGGTCATCTTTGCCTGTTGGATATTCATTTTCTTGCTTGCCCACCTCTTCCAGCTTCTGCTGTTGAGGTTTTAGTTTTGGCAACGCGTGGTTTTCTTGCCCATTCACCTCTGCCGGCTTCTGCTGCTTGTTTTTCCGAATAAATATTCGTTTAATGCCCTACCCACAATGCTGTTAATTTTTCCCAATTCGTTTTTGGTCGTTGTTCTGGGATAACTTCTTGACCATTCTACTGCCGGTCTTCAGCATTATTCTGCTGCTGGTCAACGGCCTTAGAATTTGACAATTGAGTCTTTTCGCGCTCTAATGCTGCAATATTTTTCTCAGGAATATAGCTTTTGTCATCTCGATAATTTTCTATCAATTTTGTTAGCCGCTTTTTGCGCTCTAATGCCGCAATGCTTTCATTAGGAATATAGCTTTTTATGCTCTTGATAATCTCCTAGAAGTTCTTTTAGCCGCTTTTGTTGAGTTTCAAGATGACTCGCCTACTTATTCATTTTTGCTTCAACTTGC
>CAMCJU010000035.1 GCA_945875085.1 Candidatus Phycorickettsia trachydisci | reverse complement strand
AGAAATTGACAAGATATTAATCAAAAAGGAATCAGAAGTAAAATGAGTATCCAGGAGTTAGATAAAAAAATAAATAATTTTCACTTCCGTCGGGGAAAATCTAGCTTTGAGCAAAAAGCTTTAAGCTCTGGAGCAAATTATGGTATATTGTTTAATGTTGGTGTCGAATTAGTGGCCCATGTTTTTGTAGGAATATTATTAGGAACGCAGCTTGATAAATACTTTGAAAGTAAACCTTTTATCTTATTGGGGTGTATTTTGCTCAGTTGCGCGTCTGCGTATAAAAGTATTATAAAATATATAAAATTAAAATGAGTAACCCATTAGCGCAATTTGAATTGCATAAAATTTATCAGCTTTCGATGTTCGGGCTTGATGTTAGTTTTACTAATGCTAGCTTTGCAATGCTTGCATCAACGCTATTTACTTGTCTTTTGTTAGCGCTTGGACTAGGTTCACTTTCTTTGGTTCCTAGTAGATCTCAAGTTTTTGTTGAGTTGATTTACTCAGCAATACGCGATACATTGAAAAATAATGCAGGGGCAAAAGCAGAGAAATTTATGCCGATTATTTTTTCAATATTTTTATTTATTGTCGCTTGCAATTTATGCGGCATGCTACCTTACAGCTTTACCAGCACAAGTCATATATCAGTAACATTTGCATTAGCTGCAGTTGTGTTTATACTAGTAACGTGTGTTGGTTTTATATATCATGGTTTGCATTTTTTATCACTGTTTTTACCCTCTGGAGTGCCTTTATGGTTAGCTCCTTTGTTAATAGTGATAGAACTTTTTGCATATTTGGCAAGACCTGTGAGTTTATCTTTAAGGCTTGCTGCAAATATGATTGCTGGCCATGTGTTATTGAAAGTTCTTGCTGGATTTATGGTAGTTCTACCTTTGTTTGGCAAGTTTCTTCCAATGCCGTTTATTGTGATGCTGATAGGATTTGAGATATTTGTTGCGATTTTGCAGGCATATATTTTTACAATTTTATCTTGCGTATACTTGAATGATGCGTTAAATTTACATTAATTAAAACTTTTTATATTAGGTACGAAATATGGAACTGAAATTTATAGCAATAGGTCTTATGGCAATAGGTATGTGCGGTGCTGCGTTATGCATTGGCACAATATTTAGTGGTCTTTTAAATGCAATTTCAAGGAATCCTTCCACTGCTGATCAGCTGCAAAGGTTTGCTTTAATAGGAGCTGGTCTTGCTGAGGCTATGGGACTGTTTTCTTTTGTAATTGCTATTTTGATATTGTTTACTTAAAACTTGAAAAGCTAATAGGATATTATGCCCCAACTAGACTATGTTTTTTTTATATCGCAAGTATTTTGGCTTACAGTATCTTTTGCAATATTATATTTTTTTGTAAGATACTGGTTTTTGCCGCGCATGCAGAGTGTCTTGTTAGCTCGGGAGGATAAAGTTAATTCTCTGATGCTTGAGGCGCAAAGCCTGCGCGATAATGCTCAGAGTAATGATTTAAAATACTTAAGTGAATTAAAAAGTTTGCAGTTAAGCTTGAATTCGATAGATTCAGAAACTGAAAGCTTTTGTAATCAGCATCATAGCTTAGAGATGTCAAAATTAAATGACGAGCTTTTGGGCCAAAGGCAGAAGTTTTTTCAAGACTTATCTCAATGGCAAAAAGAGTTTGAAGGTAATGTTGACAAAGTTACTATAGATTTGGCAAAAGAGATGTTTGAGTCTATTGTTAGGGGAGATTTGATCAGCGACAGTATAGGTCATAACGTCCAAGAAATAGCTTTTGATAAATATTATAATAAAATAAAAAATGATAATTGACGCCTCTTTTTACGCTGCTTTATGCTTTTTGCTTTTGATTGGCTTGCTATACAAGAAGCTAAAAGTCTTAATTCAAGATATATTAGATCGTCGCATTAGGCATATTGCATATGATTTGACAAAGGCAAAAGAAATTCACAGTCAAGCTAAAAAGCTTTTTGAAGAGTCTGGGGAGCAATTAAAAAAGTTTGAGCAGATTAAAGCTGACAATCTGAAGCAAGCAAAACAAAATGCATCAAAAATTCGCTCTGAATATACAACAAACACCCAGAGAATTGTGAATTTAAAAAAGCAAGAGTTTGCACGTTATTTAACTAGCATGCAGGATGATATTTTGCACAAAAATCAACTCAGAGTAGTTGAAATAGCTCATGATTTATTGATTGAGGCAATCAAATCTGAAGATCTTCGCATTTCGAATAAATTAAATTAACCAGCAAATTTTAGTAATCCATATGACCCAAGTCAAATTTATTAAGGATCTTTCTGATAGTCAGGAGCCGCGAGTCTTTTTTATCGATCAGGATTTAGTTATGCCCCAAATCTTAGCGCAATTCGATAAAGAAGTCTTGGGTTTTATTGCGAAAGTTTTAAAGTCATCGAAAAGCTTTCAGGGCAAGTTCGGTCAAGTAAAAGTAATTCCAGTATTGTTGCCAGATGGTCAGATGGTAGAGATACTTTTGATTGGCATGGGGCAAGAAAAAGATTTAACTAGCATAAAAATTGAAAACCTAGGGGGAAAAATTTACAAAACTTTAAAAAGTTTGCAAGTTTCGCAAGCTACTTTAGTTCCACCCCAGCAAAAGCACGCTTGCAGCCTGGCTTTTGGATTTTTACTAGCTAGCTATGCCTTTGATAAATATAAGACCAAAATTGATGAGTCCCATCAATCTTTTAAGGTGTGTAGTTTTCTGGTTCAGGATGATGTTAAAGTGGCTGATGAATTTCAAAGCTTTAGGCATCTGCAGCAGGCAATATTTTTGACAAGAGATTTTGTCAGTGAAGTTCCTAATGTACTAAACACAGATGCATATACAGACTTAATAATTAAGTATTTATCTGGTTTTGATGTTGAGGTTCAGGTGCTTAATGAAATTGAAATGCAAAGCCTGGGCATGAATGCTTTGCTTGGCGTGGGGCAAGGCTCTAGCAGCGAATCTAAGTTGGTTATCATGAAATACAATGGCCTTGATGCAGAGCAGAGTCCTATCGCTTTAGTTGGCAAGGGGGTTGTATTTGATACGGGCGGAATTTCCATCAAGCCTGCTAATAATATGCACGAGATGAAATATGACATGGCTGGTTCGGCTAGTGTCTTTGGCGCTATTAGAGCTCTTGCGGCCAATAAAGTCAAGGTCAACGTTGTTGGCGTAGTAGCTTTGGTGGAAAATATGCCAGATGGCAAGGCGCAGCGCCCTGGGGATGTTGTAAAGACTATGTCTGGACAAACTGCCGAAGTTTTAAACACTGATGCAGAAGGACGCTTAATTCTTGCTGATGCTCTTTGGTATACGCAGCTTAATTTCAACCCTAGGTTGATAATTGACCTAGCTACATTAACTGGAGCGATAAGCGTTGCATTAGGCGCTACTTTTGCTGGTTGTTTTAGCAATAACGATGAGCTTGCTGATAATCTAATAGCTGCCGGTCTGAAGGTCAATGAAAAGTTATGGCGCATGCCAATGCATGAAGATTATGATGAAATGATCAAGTCCGATGTTGCTGATTGGGCAAATATTGGCAAGTCTCCTGGAGCAGCTGGAAGCGCTATGGGAGCGCACTTTTTAGAAAAGTTTGTTAATAATTTGCCATGGGCGCATTTAGATATTGCCGGTGTTGCCTGGGAAAAGGCTGGGAAAGACATTTGCCCAAAAGGCGCTACTGGTTATGGCGTCAGGTTGCTGAGCCAGTTAATAGAAGACTATTATGCGCAAAAGTAGCGTAGAAGAAGCGTGAATCATGTTTTTGTTATAGGTAATGAAAAAGGAGGCGCGGGGAAAACAACTTGCGCCATGCATTTAATTTGCTCTATGTTAGACAGGGGCCTTAGTGTTGCAAGTATTGATGCTGACATCAGGCAGCTTTCTTTAACAAGATATCTGCAAAATAGGCAAGCTTATAACGCGCAACATCCTGGCCGACGAGTTGCTGAGCCTGTTCATTTTGCTTTAACTCCAAGTATTCTTGATAATGTAAAAGAACAGGAGGCTCAAGAGAAGCAAGAGTTTGAGGATATCATTAATCAGGCTAAATCAGCTGGACAAGTCGTTGTGATTGACACGCCTGGAAGTTTTTCGCATTTTGCAAGAATGGCCCATTCTTATGCCGATACGATTATTACCCCTATAAACGATAGTTTTATTGATTTGGACTTAATAGCCAAGATTAATCCTAAAGATTTTTCAGTTGTAATGCCATCGATATACAGCGAGACAGTATGGAGGCAAAAAATGGTAAAGTCCCAGCGTGAAGGCAAGTCTATAACATGGATCTTGATGCGTAACCGTTTGGCAAGCGTTGATTCGCTAAATAAAAAAAATATGACTCTAGCTTTGGCTAGTATTGCTAAAAGATTTTCGCTCAAAATTGCGCCAGGTTTTAGTGAAAGGGTTATTTTTAGGGAGTTGTTTTTACAAGGACTAACTTTGGTGGATCTGACAAAAGACAGGCGAGATAAGTCTTTTAGCATCTCTCATATTGCTGCGCGTCAAGAGCTGCGCGACTTTATAAATTACATAGGAATTGGTCTATGAGCAGCTATGAAAGAAATCCTTGATAGATAAATGCTTGTGAAAGCTCGATAAGATGATGTATAATTAATAAGATATATTTCAAGTATAAAATTCATGCAGATTAAGTTAAAAAAAAAGTTACGCTATCGTCAAGAACATGGATCAACCGTCAATTAACTGATCCTTACGTTATAAACGCGAAAAAAGAAGGCTATAAAAGCAGAGCGGCTTATAAAATATTACAAATACAAGAGAAATTTAGGATTTTCAAAAAGGGAAGTATCGTCGTTGATCTAGGCGCTGCCCCCGGAGGTTGGAGTCAGGTAGCTGCAAAGCTTGTTGGCTCAAGTCATGAAAAACCTTCTGTGCTTGCAATTGATTTGCTTCCTATTGATGAGCTTACAGGAGTTAAGATTTTGCAAGGAGATTTTTTAGATGAAAAAGTGCGGCAAAATATTATAGATATCTTAAAAGCCAAAGCTGATATTATCATGAGCGATATGGCTCCTAATACAACAGGCGAGCGAACGACTGATCACTTAAAGATAGTGGCTCTGTGTGAGCAGGCTTTTGAATTTTCTGTGGAGCATTTAAGCTTGGGGGGGAGCTTTATTGCTAAAATGTTTCAAGGAGGCACTGAGCATAATTTGCTAAAGCTGATAAAATCAAAGTTTAAAATTGTAAAACATTTTAAGCCAGATGCTAGTAGAAAAAGCTCTTCAGAGGTGTATTTAGTAGCTATGGGTTTTAAGGGATAAATACACATTTTAGTTTTTAAGCTTAAATAAAATAATTACAAGAATAGAGATGTCGATTATTTTGCCAGAAAGTCTACAAATATGTGACAATACTATAGAGCAAGTTTTAACGATGCTCATGGAAGCGGGAAAAATAGCTTTACGATATCATGACAGTCTAGATCTTATTGTTGAGTACAAGGAGGATCAAAGCCCGGTTACAAATGTTGATTTTGCAATTAGCCAATTTATTATCGATGAATTAAAAATTATATCACCTTGTCTTGCTGTAATATCAGAAGAAGGGGTTTTGCAGCATGCTGGTCCTTCCTTTTGGCTGTTGGATCCGATTGATGGTACTAGAAAGTATATTAACTCTCAGTCTAATTACACAATAAATTTGGCTTTGGTTTATAAGAATTTGCCAGTTTTGGGTTTTATTTATCATCCAAGTATCAGTGAAATTTATTATAACAACCTAGATAGCGTAACTTTTTGTTATAATACTTTGACAAAGAAGCGTATTGTAGCTAATCCTGCTATATGCTCTAGCGATGATATGACCCAGGAAATAAAGGTTTTGGTGGCTAATGAGCAGCAGAATTTGTCAAAAATAGAAAATGAAAAATTATTCACTCCAGTAAGCCTTAGCAATATAAGAAATAACGTCTCTATGCTTTTAAATGGCCAGGCGGATGTTTGCTATTTATATCGAAGCTCAATGGAGTGGGATACTGCAGCTGTGCATGCGATATTGCGAACTTTAGGTGGCGATGTAATGGATATGAAGGGCAATTCTTTGGTATATGGCAAGCCTATGTTTTGTAATTCAGGTCTGATTTTTTGCAATCAAAAAGCTTTGCTAAAAAAGAACACAATTTTATTTAATGGTTGAAAATGATTGATATATTAATGATATTTGCAGCAGGACTTGGCAAGCGCTTGCGCCCAATTACTGAAAATCTGCCAAAGCCTTTGGTGCGCATAGCTGGTAAGCCTATTCTTTATTATGCTTTAGACTTTGCTTTGAAGTTTAATTTTAAGAAAATTATCATTAATTGCCACTATCGTCATGAGCAAGTTAATCAGGCTGTTGTGGCATATAAAGAGAGATTTGATGTTGAGACTGAAATCATTGTGCTGCACGAGCCTGTGTTGCTTGAGACGGGAGGGGCAATTAAAAATGCTTATTCATTATTCGAAGCAGCCCAAGCAATCTTTACCTTAAACAGCGACTCAATTATTGCCAACAATCAGCTTGTTTGGCAGAGTATGATTGAGCAGTGGAATCCTCTTACCATGGATTTCTTGCTATTATTAAATAGAATTGATAAAAGCTTTGGCTCTGTTGGTAGCGGCGATTTTGACATCAGTAGTGATGGCAGCTTGCACTGTAGTAACGAATTAAGGCAGTTTGTATACACGGGCCTGCAAATATTAAAGCCTGACTTAATTATGCAAAACATTCAGGATGTTTTTTCGCTCAAAGAGTATTATGCAAGTCAGCAAGCAAGAGTCTATGGACAAGAGCATGAGGGTAATTTTTATCATATTTCTAACATTAGGGATTATGAAAAGATTAGCGCCATCAAGATTGCTTGAGGCAAGCATCAATCAACTCTCATTTGATGAGGTTGATCAGATTGATGCTCTGAAAAATTATGCATCTAAAAGATGCCAATGACCTACAGGCTAATTTCTCTAAACTTGAAATTTTTATTATTATAGATCTTCTTTCGGCGATGCCCAGATTGAGTTCTGCATTTTGCGCACTAATTTTAAATGCTCCTGCAGTTCGTCGGCAGTAGGTTTTACTACTTTGGTGTTAAGTTGAGCTTGATGAGTCGTGATGTTTTTGATTTCTTGCAAATCTTGATTAACTTCAAGGCTATATTGCACCGCTCCGCCAGTCATGAAAAAATATACCTGAGCCAGCAGCTCTGCATCTTTTAGGGCTCCGTGAAGTTTGCGATTTGATAAATCAATTTTAAATCTGTTGCATAATGTATCGAGGCTGGCTTTTTTTCCAGGATAAATATTTTGCGCCATCCTCAAAGTATCAATTACATTTACCGCGTTGATCGAGGGCTTTCCTAATAGTTTTAGTTCATGATTGAGAAATTTAATATCAAAAGAGGCGTTATGGATAATTAAAGTCGAGCCTTTGATGAATTCCACAAATGCCTCAGCAACAACAGCAAAGATAGGCTTGTCTGCAAGCATTGCGTCGTCAATTCCGTGGATATCGTAGGCTTCTTGCGGCATGCTTCTTTGTGGGTTGACATAGTGATGAAATATGTCTTTTGTCATATTGCGATTTTTATCTAGCTTTATAGCGCCTATTTCAACTATTTTATGACCATTTTTAGGCTCAAGGCCTGTTGTCTCAAGATCTAGAACGATTTCTTGCATACTTTAATCCTGTTTATTATGTTTGTTAGTTGCGACTTTAAATTAAATTTTGTAT
>CAMCJU010000034.1 GCA_945875085.1 Candidatus Phycorickettsia trachydisci | reverse complement strand
CGTCTCAAAGTTTTATAATAAAAAATTAATCTTAGAAAATATTAGTTTTGTCGTGCCTAGAAACGGCATTATTACTCTTGTTGGACCCAATGGTGCTGGTAAAACAACAATCGCAAAACTGCTTCTTGGTATAGAAAAACCAACTTCAGGATTGATTCAGAAGAATCCTTGCATTTCTTTTGGTTATGTGCCGCAAAAAATCAACCTTAATTCCAATATGCCTATTAAAGTTAGTGCATTGCTGGAAATTTTAACGTTAGGCAAAACTGATCAAGAAATTTTAGCATTCTCTGGAGTAGATAACATTAAAGACAATGATATTACAGAAATTTCAGGCGGGCAAATTAGAAGGGTTTTTTTAGCTGCTTGCTTAATCAACAAAGCTAACTTGATTATTCTAGATGAGCCAACCAAAGAGCTTGATATTTTGGGGCAAAAAAATTTATATCAGCTGCTGGAGAATATTAAAACCAAATTTAATGTCACTGTTTTTATGATTTCGCATGATCTGCACATGGTGGTCAAATCTTCTGACCAGGTGCTCTGTTTAAACAGGCATCTTTGCTGCTATGGCAAGCCAAGTCAGCAATATCAAGATATTTTAGAGCATATCGGTCTTTATCAGCATAATCATAACCACCATCACAATTAAAAATCCTATCTTTCTTTAAAAGCTTTAAATGCTTGATCGGCTACTGGGTCAATCAGATATCTAAATAATGTTCTTGTTCCAGTTACAATCTGAATATCGGCCATCATTCCAGGAATCAGCTTTAAATTTCTCTTTTTTGCTATCTTTTCAAAGTCTTGCATATCAATTTCAATTTTGGCGATGTAGAATTGATCTCCAGCTCTTGCCATCATCTTATTGTGCTGAGCGAAAGCCCCGGCAGCTTGTTGATCTTGAACGGTGTCAGGCGATATTGAAACTACAGTACCTAAAAAAGTTGGCGAAGTTCTTGACTTGTAGGCTAAAAATTTTAGTTTAGCTTTTTGTCCTACTAGCACTGAATCAATATTTCCTGCAGGGATTTTAGCATCTACAATTAGCTTCTCATTAGCAGGGCTTATTTCCGCAACAATATTGCCGCTGGGCACCACGCCGCCAATAGTATGAAAGTGGACTTGATTGACAAAGCCATCAGCAGGGGATTTTAAGACAATTCGCTTTAAGTTATCTTCGACCATGATAAGCTTTTCTTTTAGGTCCGCTCTTTGAACTTGGGTCTCTTTGAGTTCTTTTAGCGCATCGCTAACATATTGATTTTTGATATTGATGATTTTAATCTCAGTTTTTGCAATTTCCTGCTCTGCGCTAGCATGATCTGAATCAAGAGAGGATATTTGCGATTTTAAATCAGCCAAAGAGATCTCAAATTTTTGCACTTCGCTTTTTGATGAAAATCCTTCTTTCAATAGACTATTTGTGCTCTTTAATCTTTCCGCGGTGATATTGTGATTTTTAAGCAGAGACTTTTTCCGCTCATCAAAAGCTTCTATTTTTCTCTTATATTGCTCAATTTCTTTTTTAAAAGAGGTAGTTGATTTTTCATAATAATCTTTTTTAGCGATAAAAATGTTAGTTTGCACTTTTAGCAATTTTTTTATCTCGGCAGTGCTATGCTCAGAAAGTATTGGATTGAATTTTATTTCTGATAAGTCGTCTCTTTCGGCTATTAAGCGACTTTCAAGAGCCATAGAGTTAAGGTACTGATTTAAAATAGTCTCATAATTACTTCTGGCTTGAGTTTCGTCAAATTCAACAACAGGCTCTCCTGCTTTGACAAAATCGCCCTGCTTAACATAGATCTTTTTAATAATGCCGGGATATGAACCAGAGTACTGTAATTGTTGCCTATAGCTACTGGACATGACAGTGCCCATAGCGTGAGCAGCACTATCAAGAGGCGCGGTCATTGACCAAATGCCTCCCATGACTACGAAAATTAAGATCACAAATGCGCCAAATATGATAGGAGGTCTTGCATAATGCAAAATCTCATTCCTTTCAGGATCGTTGCTTTTGATAATAAAATTTATACTTCTATCAATATAATGCACGCTAGCAATGGCCATTTTTTGGAATGCTTTAATGCCTCTTGGGATGATTGCTTTAAATTTTTCTCTCAATGTTTTAGGCGCCTCTGGGGGGTGGTTTGCATTGTTATTTTGAGCTCCTGCTTGGGCGGCCATTAAAAACTTTTGCAGTTCCTGTATGTTAATTTTTTCTTTATTGTCTGAATTTGTCATTTTTAAATTTAGTTGATATGAATTATTCCTCCCTTTAGTGTTTGTATTTTATTTTCCACTTCTTGCTTGGTGCCGTAAGCTGCCAAAGCGCCATCTTGCAATACTAAAATTTTATCAACAACAGATAAAATCGAAGGTCTATGAGATATTACAATAACAGTAATATTCTTTTTTCTAGCCTCGATTAGAGCGCCAGCCAAAGCTTTTTCACCAGCTTCGTCCAGGTTAGCATTAGGCTCATCTAGTATTACTAATTTAGGATTGCCATAAAACGCTCTAGCAAGCCCAACTCTTTGTTTTTGGCCTCCTGAAAGACTAGAGCCAGCAATACCGATGTCAGAATCATACCCTTCTGGTAATTTTAGTATCACATCATGGGCGCCAGACATTTTTGCAGCTTCAATAACTTTTTCAGGATCAAAGTCTTCTGCCATTCTTGCTATGTTTTGTTTGATCGTGCCGCTAAATAGCTCAATTCCTTGAGGTAAATAGCCTACATGTGTGCCAAAATTTTCACGATTCCAGCGATGAACTTCTCCTCCATCGAGTCTTACGCTGCCAGATAAGGCATGCCAGACGCCTACTAATAATTTGGCAATAGTAGATTTGCCCGCTGCGCTTGGCCCAATGATTGCTAAAATCTCTCCTGCTTCTAGTGTGAAGGATAGGTTTTTGATCACATATTTAGGATTTAGCATAAAGGCTAAAGGATTTTTAGCCTCATGAGCGTAGTATAAATTCTCTACTGTGAGTTTTCCTTGTACTGTAGGAATAGGCATCGTATCGTCTCTTAAAGAAACGGTCTTTAGCGCTTGGGTGATCCTGTTATAGGCCTTGGTCGTATTGTTAATTCCTTTCCATAGTTCAATAAAATTATCAAATGGAGCTAAAGCTCTGCCGACTAGTATTGAACTTGCGATCATCCCCCCTGTAGTCATGCTTAAGTTATTAGACTCCACCACCACATACGCTCCGCATCCTGTCACTAGCATTGTGATGATATTGCGGATGTATCTTGAAACATTTGAGATAACTCCGTTCCTATAGCTTGCTGTAGACTGCTTTGCTAAAGCTTGCTTGTTGAATTTGCGCCAATTATTTGCAACATTTTTCATCATGCCCATAGCCTCAATTACTTCTGCATTACGCGTAGCAATCTCTGCCTGATTGAGACTTTTAATAGAGTACTCAGTAGCCTCACTCAATACCTTAGTCGTAGCAATGGCATTGATGAAGGCAAAGCTGATGATAATAATTCCTCCAAAAACTGCTATGTTTCCCATGTAGGGGTGTATCATATAAAGCACAACAACATATGCTATAGTCCAAGGGGCGTCGAAAATAGTATTTAGTCCAGTGCTTGTTAAAAAAGTTTTGACAGTTTGAAAGTCGCGCAATACTTGACTAGCGCCTAGAGTTTGCTTTATAGATGCCGCTGCTACTGAATGGCTAAAGAGTAAAGGGGATATCTGGCTATCTAACCACTCGCCTATTTTAATTAGCGTAAAGGATCTGGCAACTTGCAACAAGCCATATACAAAATAAATAAAGCCTATTATTAATGAAAGCATCAATAATGTTGCTAGGTTCCCGCTGCCAATTACTCTATCAAGCACTTGCAAGGAATATAAAGGCGTTATCAGCATTAAAATATTCACACAGAATGCAAATATAAATACTACTACAAAAGCTTGCTTAGCTTTTTGCAGAGCTTGCTGTAATGGGTTTAGGTCTTTTATGACTGACTCTACGATTGGTATTTGTTTCATGAATAAAATTAGCTGTAATGTTACATATTATAATATACCATAATTTCACTTGTACTTATGTGTAAATTATGGAATTTTTCGTTATCTTTTACCAGATGTGTGTAATTATTCACGAAAGATTTCTCGAAGATATTGTAATAAAATTTCAAATCTTGCTCTATTATTCTTAGGCTATCGGTTAAGTTTTCGGCAAAGTGTAAAGGGATGCCTCTTTGACTTAAATCTATCTTATTAGGTTGATTTTTCGTCTCAAAGCTAAGTCCGGCAAGGATTATTGCCGAAAAAGCCAATAACGGATTAGATATGCAGTCTACAAAGCTAAGTTCTATTTTTTGGATGTTTTTTTTAAGATCGATAATTTGTATATTTGCCATCTCTTTATGCGAAGAGAGTTTTTTAAAGCCGTTACAAGACGGATTGGTAAAAGCAGTTAGTGCTTTGATGTTTTGGGCGATTCCGATGGCAAAATTTTTGGTATTAATTCCATCTAGCGATATTAGTGCTGTTATGCTATTTTGCTGCCAGTTATTAGGTTTGGGCATAAATGTAGCAACTTTGCCATAGGAGGCTACAACATTTTTAATTAAATATTTAGCAACTAAAAAATTATTTACTGCCTGGATAAAGCTAGTTTCTGCAAAAGTAATGTTGCATTTGTTGAAATGATCCGCAGCAACATGACGCAACACTTGTATTCCTAGCTTTTCTAAGTGAGCTACTATCTCAGATCTTATATTGTTTAATGGATCGATGTTTTGATAATGATGCCTTGTAGGTCTATGATCTAAACTATCCCCAAGGTTATATATTTTCTCATTCAGGCTTCTTGGATCATCAAAGATTATAAAATCGATCGACAACTCTAATTCCAATTCAATTTTTTTAACTTTCAGCAAAGATTCTACTTGACTGGCAACATCATGAGCGCTGGATGATTTAAAAACATTCAATGTTGGTAGGTTTTTAAAAGGATCGGCAAAGTAGCGAAAATACTTCGGCTCATCTTTGGTATTGCAAAATTGCCTAAATGGCATATCTTCTTCAGTTATACGGCCAAGCATGTCAATAGATTTATATGAAACAGACTGAAAGTCATATTCAAGTAAAATATTATTTTGATTATTATTTGGCACGATAATATTCTATAACAAACTGATTAAGTTTTCTGCTATTTGTACGGCATTTAATGCTGCTCCTTTGCGTAGATTGTCTGTCACGACCCACATATTTAAAGAATTAGGACTCGAGTGATCATGGCGCAATCTTGAGACAAAAACGCTATCTAGTCCTGAGGCCTCAGTAGGCGTAACAGGCTCGCGTGTTAATTGTATACCTGGGGCATTATTTAAAATATTTTCAATTTCCAAAATGCTAAACTCATTTTTGAGCTCTACATTTACTGAAAAGCTATGCCCGATGAATACTGGAACTCTAACAGAGGTTGCGGTGATTTTAATATCTTCTCCCAAGATGCGATTCAGCTCTGAAATGATCTTATTTTCCTCATCAGTATAGCCCGCAAGATCTAGCGCGCCAATCTTAGGGATTATATTAAAGGCAACATTGCTATTTTCATCAATATCTCCTTGATCTTCCATTTCTTCTAAGTAGACAAATTTCTTTTTTGTTTGCTCATATAAAGCTTCCAAGCCTTTTGTTCCAGCTCCGGACATTGATTGATACGTGGAAATCACGACTCTTTTGATTTTATTAAAATCATCCAGAGGCTTTAGCGCAAGAGCCAAGGGGATGACGCAGCAATTGGGATTAGAGATGATGTTTTTTGCTGCAAAAAGCTTGATGTCGGTTTTATTTATTTCAGGAACTACCAAGGGCACTTGTTTATCTAAGCGATATAAAGATGTTTTATCAATTATGATAGATCTTTTAAGCGCTTTGTCTACTAGAGACTTTGTTACCACCTCCCCAGCTGATGAAAAGATTATATCGATATCGCTCCAATCTATATCTTCTATTCTATCAACAGTTAGATAGCCATGGCCAAAGCTTATCTTTTTGCCTAATGAATTATCTGAGGCTACGGCAAAGATTTTTGCTATAGGAAAATTGCGCTCAGATAGTATTTGGATAGTCTCTCTTCCTGCTGCCCCTGTAGCTCCTACAATTGCTATATTATATTTTCTGGTCATTGGTTTATATGATTAATATTTTCAAATTAAGGTATCGAGTTTTGCGCCTCCAATGATATGCACATGAAAATGAAAAATACTTTGGCCGCTAATAGCCCCTTTGTTGGTTATCAGTCTGTAAGAATCAAGCCCAAGTAATTTTGTAATATGGGGGATTTTAGTAAAAAAACGTCCTACTGCTAAAGGATCTGCCTGCCTAGCAAAATGATCGTAATCTGTGTATTCTGCCTTTGGGATGAGTATTGCATGCACTGGAGCTACAGGATAAGCGTCATGAAAGGCAAAAACCTCCTCATCTTGGTAGATCATTTTGCTAGGCAGAATGCCTAATAAAATTTTTGCAAATATATTATCTGTACTGTACATAAATCTTAATCATTGTTAATTTTGCGCAAATGTATTAGCTCTGCTTCTTGGAGCGAGTTAGCTATTACGATATCCTGAAGTTTATAACCTGTTTTATTCAGTTTATAATCTAATATATCATAAGCAAAAAAACCATAGGCAAATAAAATTAAGTGTTTTATAAAATCATTTATCAGACCTGAGTAAAGACCAGTAATCATTGATGAGGCTATCAAAATTAGTCCAGATATGATCCCTAAGGTCCATAATTTTTTATATAAAGCCCAAAGCGCTCCAAACATACTGGCTTCTACGCAAAAGCCATCCTTTAGTATTACCATGTCGTTTGGCTGGTCTTTTTTACTATAAACGCTAAAGGTTTTCATTTTTATACTTAGCTTCTTTCGGTTGAAATATTTTATATATATGATACGATATTACGATAAGTTTGCAAAATTGATCATTAAATAAAAAAAGTAGATAAAATTTATTGCAATAAATTAACCACTAAATAGCTATAAATAGATGGTAATACACGTTACAAGCGTTGCCTTCAATGGCATAGAAGTTACAAGCGTCGATGTTCAGCTTCAAATCACCTCGGGACTTCCATCGTTTACTATTGTAGGTTTAGCTGATAAGACTATCTCCGAGTCTAAAGAAAGGGTTAGGGCGGCTCTTGGTTCATTTGGCTTATCCTTGCCAGCTAAAAAGATATTGGTGAATTTAGCGCCAGCATATTTGCTAAAAGAAGGCAGTCATTTTGACTTAGCAATCGCTTGTGCAATTCTAGCAGGAGCTGGGATTTTGCCCATAGATCACATGAGTGAATTTATAATACTTGGGGAATTATCTTTAGATGGCTCTATTTTGCCAATATCTGGAGTTCTGCCAACGGCTATTTCAGCAAACGCATTAGGTAAGGGCTTGATTTGTCCTTATAAAAACGCCAAAGAAGCAGCCTGGTCAGCTAACGAAAGAATCGTAGCTCCTGAAAATTTGCTAGAACTAGTTAATCATTTTAAGGGTAGTCAGATTTTGCCACAGCCCGAGCCAGCATCAAGTTATGACAGCGCGATACAATATCCTGATATTGCCAACGTTCAAGCGCAAGAAGTGGCTAAAAGAACACTTGAGATAGCAGCAGCTGGGGGGCATAATTTGCTTATGTTTGGAGCTCCTGGGACTGGAAAATCCATGCTAGCTGGAGCCTTACCAGGAATACTTCCGCCGATGACAGCCACAGAGGTGCTAGAGTGTAGCATTATAGCTAGTGTTGCCGGCATGATCAGTGATGGTGTCTTGAACTACAATAGGCCATTTAGGGCGCCGCATCATTCGTGTTCAGTAGCTGCAATGGTTGTGGGGGCGGGATCGCTAGAAAGGTAAAGCCTGGC
>CAMCJU010000033.1 GCA_945875085.1 Candidatus Phycorickettsia trachydisci | reverse complement strand
AATCATGTCTTCTGCAATGGCCTGCGCTAAATTTTGGCTAATTACTTCAATTGGAATATCAAGCAACTCCTGGACTTCTTGTATCAATGCATCTTGAGGAACTACTGAATTACCTTTTTGCGTATTTTGATTTAATATATAATCAATAGCAGCTTTTATACGGTAGGCTGAATCAGGCTCCACGCCAAGAGATAATGCTATGCTATCTGCCTTTAAAAAGCCAACGCCTTGAATATCTTTAGCAAGACAATAAGGGTTTTGTTTTATCGTTTCAATTGACTGCCCTCCATAAGCTTTATAGATCCTGATCGCCAAAGAGCTGCCTATCCCATGAGCTTGTAGAAATAGCATTATGTCTTTGATGACCTTTTGCTCCTGCCAGCTTTTTTCAATTTTGCTAACGCGCACCCTGCCTATGCCGTGAACCTCTAGCAATCTATGAGGCTCTTTGTCTATGATATCGAAAGTGGAGGTGCCAAAATATGATACTATCCTCTCAGCGTAACCAGGCCCAATGCCATTTATCAGCCCTGAACTCAAATACCTTCTAATACCCTCAATCTCTTGTGGCATTATACTCTCTAGCGCTTCTAACTTGAATTGCCGGCCAAATCTTTTGTCAACAACCCAACTTCCAGTAGCCCTTATCTGATGACCACTACTTAAGACAGGCATTGTGCCTACTACTACAGTTGGCTGGTTTTGACCAACTATCTTAACCCGCAATACACCATAGCCGTTTTCATTATTGTAATATAATACGCTATCTATCAAGCAAATTATCTCTTCTTGAGCTTTGTTACTATCCATATTTTAGCAACTCATAAGAAATTACCTCCCCCTGCCAGGTCTTTTAGTCAGACCAGGTATAGATATAGGCGAACGCAGGTTGCTCAAGGCAGCAAGAGGTGACGAGCCCTCTGTTTGGATCATGTTCAAAAGACCCATAGATTCAAAGCCACTCAACGGAGGCGCCTGTGAGGTGCTAAAAATCTGCGTCAATGATGATATCAATGGCAGAGCATTAGCGTGATTTGAACCGCTCATTAAGTCATTAAGAGACTGACTAACATCTGGCGTAGCCTCAGGCTCTGGGAAAAGATTGCCGCCATGACCCATGCTAGCTGTATTGTTAACAGGACTCTCCTCAAAACTAGTCATAAATTTACCATATAATAAAAGTTAAATATTTTCCTTAAACCAACCAAACATCCTCTTGAATAAACCTGAATTAATTGCAGCGCTATTGTTTAAAATTAGTTTTTCTTTTTTCTTGATAGACTTAAATTCAAGGATACCAACAGCGCAAGTATAGCATAGAGCATCTGGCGCTGCTGTTTCCTGACGGCCAGAATCTATTTTCACTGCTTTTGAGAAAATGTCACCCACCGTCTCTGCTAGATTATTCAACAAACTTCCCTGGCCAGTAATAATCATATTCTGAGCGATTAAATCGTCAACATTAAGCTTGCTATACTCATCTTTAAGCAAAGTAAAAATCTCTTCAACTCGTGGATAAATTACCCCGCTCAGATCGCTCATACTCATAACTTGATTAAATGAAAATTCATCTTTATCTATTTCCTCTAAATTAATCATGTTAGAATTTTCAAGTATAACACTACTTCCATATAAAGTTTTCAACTTTTGGCTGCTTTCTAAACTTATCGAGAATGCTTTAGCGATATCTGAAGTTATATGCCAAGATCCTATTGGCACATGGCCAAAATAAATCAGCTTTTCTTCAAGCAGCACTCCAAACGAAGTCACGCGCTCGCCAAAATCTACTACCAAAACTCCACTTTGGCGCTCTTTTGAAGTAGTGCACCCCAGACCTGCTGCATAAACAGACAAAACTACATCTTTGACATGAATCTGACACTTATTAAGACAATTAAGCAAGTTATTTAAAATGTTAATATCGATACTAATGATGTGCAAATTACAGCTTAATTCCTTGCCAAGCAATCCAGCAGGATCGGTAATCCCACCGCTGCCATCTAAGGTAAATTCTATAGGAAAAAAATGTATAACTTGCTGACCCATTTCAGAAAAATCCGCCAAAGCCTTGCTAATTAATTTCTGCACATCCTGCTTGGTAACATTTTGCCCAGTGATTCTTACTTTAGCGCTCACGTAATTTGACTCAGCGCAGCTACTACAAACCGATATTGCTATTTGCTTGACAAAATTTTTGCAAGTTTTCTCAATGGTTAAAATAGCGTTAATGATGCTTTCTTCAGCTTGAGATAAATTAGTAATTAAACTGGACTTAATACCTTCGCTAGGACCAACAAAACGATTTTTAATCTCATAATTACCCGTATCATCCATCGTGCCGATAACTATAGCAATTTTACTACTTCCAATATCAAAAGATACTACTTCTTGTTTTTTGCCACTCATAATCTGGACCATATTCTGTTTTTAGCGATATAACTAACTATCGTAAATATTACTAAAAAAAACATCACTTTTAAACCCATAGATTTGCGATTCTCCATTTCCGGCTCTGCCGCCCATTGTAAAAATATCACAACGTCAGAAGCCATTTGCTCCACAGAAGCATGAGTTCCATCGATATACTGCAGCAAACCTTCGGATAAAGGAGACGGCATAGCAATTTGCCTGCCAGAAAAGTAAGGATTGTAATTCAAGCCTGGCGTCAAATTAAAGCTACTTGGAGCATCAGCATATCCAGTTAAAATTGAATAAACATAATTTGCCCCATCGCTTCTTGCCTTGATAACCAAAGACAAGTCTACAGGATATGCGCCCTGATTACTATACCTAGCGGCCTGCTCATTTGCAAAAGGTCGCACAAATAAGTCTGAAGGAAGCGCTGGTCTTTGAAACATCTCCCCCTTATCATTAGGGCCATCTTCTACCTGATAATTTTGCGCGATGGCCTTAATTTCATCTTGAGAAAAACCAATGCTTTTTAAATTACGATATGACAAATGTGATAAAGCGTGACATGCAGAGCATACCTCTTTATAGACCTGAAAACCCCTTTGAGCACTTTGACGGTCGACCACTCCTAATAAACCATCAAAAGGCCAAATCTTTCTTTTCAAGGGCAATAAATCACTAGACGCAACCGCAATGCTAAAAAATAATAATACAAATCCAAGCAACCGCAATAACATAATCTACAACTTCAAATCTTTAATTTTCTGCAAAACTTCCTTCACATGATTTTCAACATCTACTTTATACCATGCATATGCGATCTTTCCTTGGCGATCTATCAAAAAAGTAGCGCGCCTATTCCACAAAAATCCCTTAACTCCGTATTTTTTAGCTATTTTTTTAGTATCGCTAACCAACTCAAAAGGCAGATTGTACTCATCTTTAAATCCTAGATGCGACTCTTGATCATCACTAGAAACCCCAACAACCTCAGTATCGAGCTCTTGAAAATCCTTGAAATGATCCTTGAAATCTTTAGCCTCAATAGTGCACTGCGCTGTCCAATCCTTAGGATAAAAATACAAAACAACAGGCCTTCCCTTAAGTTTAGCAAGGTTGAATTTACCAACTTCAAAAACCGGAGCGACGTCACCAACCTTGAGCTTTGGATGACTCGAAGCCAGGGCCATTACGCTAACTAACAACAAAAAAACAGCAACAAACATGCGTTTAAACATAATATTAATACTCATCTATGGTTTAAAATTCTTCATCTCGTACCTGGAGATAATTGGCAACAATACCATGAAGTGAAAAAAATAATATCCGGCAGCAATTCTGCTTAAAGTAATATAAATCCCTTCAGGGGGCTTGCCACCAATATAGCCGAGCAGCCCAGCATCAAGTAAAAAAATAAAAAAAGCTACCCGAAATAAAGGCCGATCATTACCACTTCTGACCTTTGATCTATCAAGCCAGGGCAAAAAGAATAAAATAACAATCGCCCCAAACATTAAAATTACTCCACCTAATTTCGAAGGCACCGCTCTGAGAATGGCAAAAAATGGCAAAAAATACCATTCAGGCACAATATGAGCCGGCGTAACCAATGGATTTGCTGGAATATAATTATCAGGATGACCCAAGTAATTAGGCTCATAAAAAACAAAATAGGCAAAAATGGCAAAATATATGCCAAAACTAAACATATCCTTATAAGTGTAATAAGGATGAAAAGGTATTTTATCCTCTTCTTTAAGATCTTTTCCAGTTGGATTGTTTGAACCATGAGTATGCAAAGCTACTACATGCAAAATAACTAAGGCAAATATGATAAATGGCAACAAGTAATGTAAAGCAAAAAAACGGTTCAAAGTGGGATCATCAACGGAATATCCGCCCCACAGCCAGGTAACAATACTTTCGCCTATGTAGGGAATGGCTGAGAAAAGACTGGTAATGACAGTCGCCCCCCAATAACTCATTTGCCCCCAGGGTAATACGTAGCCCATAAATGCAGGAGCCATCATTGTGATAAAGATCACAAGGCCAATTTGCCAGAGCAGCTCACGTGGATACTTGTAGGATCCATAATACAGCCCTCTGAACATATGGATATAAACAGCGGCAAAAAACATAGATGCCCCTACCGCATGCACATATCTTATTAACCAGCCATAATTAACATTGCGCATGATATTCTCAACGCTTTCAAAGGCATCGTCAGTATGAGGTATATAGTGCATAGCAAGTATTATTCCAGAAATTATCTGGATCACTAATGCAAGCCCGGCAATCGCCCCTAAATTCCACAAATAGTTCAAATTTTTAGGAGTTTTATATTGCTCGAAATGCTTTAAAAATGAAAATATCGGCAATCTATGATCTATCCAGCCTACGATACCGCCGCTTTGCTCTTTTTTTTTCCATAACTAACCTATTTTAATTGTAGTATCGCTGATAAATTCGTAAGGAGGGACCAGTAAATTACTCGGCGCTGGACCTTTCATGACCCTGCCAGATATGTCGTATTGAGAGCCATGGCAAGGACAAAGCCAACCTCCGTAATCACCCCTGCCAGACAAAGGGACGCACCCTAAATGCGTACAAGTACCTATAACGACTAGCCACTTTTCATGCCCCTTTTTAACCCTATTTGCATCGGGTTCAGGGTCGAGCATATTTGACGAAGGCTTTCTAGCCTCTAGTATCTCGGCTTGCGTTCTATTCCTTATAAAAACTGGTTTGCCGCGCCATTTTATCGTCAATGTCTGCCCCTCTTTTATTGCAGACAGATCAACCTCCACAGACGACAAGGCAAGAACATTTTCTGCTGGATTTAAAGAATCTACAAGTGGCCACATACAGCATGCAGCACCTACTGCCGCCAGGCTAGTGGCGCTTAAGACTACAAAATCGCGCCTAGTGACTTTGCTATCTTCAGAGTTATCTTCAGCTGCTTCTGACATAAATTTTGCTTAATTGCTTTAAGAATTACCATATTAGTAAAATCATAACTCGCCACGATATATTTGGCAAACATTCTTTAACAATTCGAGTGATTTTTTTAAAACCCTTTGAAAACTGTTACGCCCCATAATCGAGCCACTAGCTCCAGCGCGATAAATCATGTGTATCTCTTGGAGTATTTCTTCGTCAGATTTAGCAACCCCGCCAGAAAAAACTACCAGCCTCTTGCCATTGAAGATACTTCTCATCACGTGCCTTACCCTATCTTCCAAAGTAGTTGTTTTAATCTCGCTCTGAGCATAAATTTTTTGCGCCTGGGCGTTTTCAATGAAATTTACAGGAGGCTTTAACTTTATTATATTTGCACCAATTAAAGCCGCAATATGCCCTGAGTAGCAACAAACGTCAATGGCAGATTGACCTTCTTTGGAAATGCCCTGCCCTCTAGGATAAGACCATATAATAGTTGCAAGACCGCTATCTTTTGCCTGACGAATTATCTCTCTGGCCTCCTCCAGCATGTTATAAAAATTATTTGAGCCCGGATAAATCGTCATGCCCACAGCGCAACATCCCAGCCTAAGGGCATCTTGCACTGATGCAGTTATCGCCTGATCGCAAGATGATTCTAGAGTCATTAGGGAACTAGCGCTATTTAATTTTAAAATCAATGGCACTTGTCCCATGAATTTATCAGCGCTGCACTCAAGCATCCCAAGAGGGGCAGCATAAGCGCTTAAATTGGCCTGTGATGCTAATTGAAAATGATAATCTGGATCATAGGCATCGGCATTTGGGCCAAAACTTCTGTCAGGGCCATGCTCAAACCCCTGGTCTACTGGTAATATTAACATCCTACCAGTGCCAGCAAGAGCTCCATGCATCAAAATGCGCGCCAAATTCGTCCTTACTCCTATATTTTCATGTCCATACCATGACAATATTTGCCTGACATTACTAGTTACCTCCATAATACCTACAGATTTAATTCTTTAATTTTAGCAATGACCTCTAAAGCATGATCATTGACGGAAACATTTGGCCAGATATGGGCTATGTAGCCCTTTTTGTCTATTAAAAAAGTAGCGCGCCCTATTCCCATATATTTTTTGCCAAACATTGATCTTTCTGACCAGACGCCGTACTGCTGGCACAAATCAGCATCGTCACTAATTAAATCAAATGTTAAGCAATATTTACTTTGAAATTTTTCATGAGAAGCTCTATTGTCCTTAGAAACGCCTAAAATCTTTACCCCCAATTGGTCAAAAGTTTGTTGATTTTCTGCAAATTCTTTAGCCTCTATAGTGCAGCCTGGCGTATCATCTTTAGGGTAGAAGTACAGCACTACTATTTTTCCTAAAAAGTCCTCTAATTTAAAACCATCTACATTAAATTCAGGAGCCTTACCCCCTACTTGTAATGTTGTTTGCGAGTTTGACATTTTTTATCCTGTTGTTTGAACGCGTTAAATCTTTGACTATATGAAGAGATGCATCTTTGTTAAGTATTTCTCTGTATATCTGCAAATTCTCCATAATTCTGTGTACATAACCTCTAGTTACTAGAAATGGTATTTTCTCAATCCAATCTAAAACGCTATATAAATCTTTCATTTGTCTTGGATCGCCATTTCTTGCTATCCACTTATCAACCCTATGATTACCGGCATTATAAGCAGGAATACCTAGCAAATATGAACCTTTATAGTAAGCAATATGATCAGCCAAGTGTTTACTGCCAAGCTTAATATTGTAAGCAATATCTTTAAGCAGCTTATTCTCATTATACTCAATACCTAAATCTTGCGCGGCTTTTTTTGCAGTTGGCCTCAAAAGTTGCATCAAGCCCCAACCATCAGTCGGGTCAATCACCTCTTGCTCAAATGAAGATTCTTGCCTGATAATCGAATAAAGCAAAGGTAATTCAATCAACGGATCTTTAATATTATAAGGCGCGGGATATCCATGATCCTTATAAAATACACCATACAAAGCTGATTCCCTAGCAGCATGGACCTTAAAACTAATGCTGGCTGTATCTAACAGCGAATCCATGATAAAAGCAATGCGCTTAGGATCTTTGGAAGTGCTAAATATACTTTTTAAATACGCCATCGCCAAATGCTCTTGATTGTATTTTAGCAACAAAGATACAATTCGAGACTCTTCTTGCGCTGCTATAAGCCCAACATCGCTAGATGAGAGTTTGACTTTTGGCAATAGCGCCAATTTGCTTGACTTTAGTTCAATTTGAGCCATTTGTCCATAAAATGTATGTCCATATTTAGCAGCCTTACTAAACCAATCCTGAGCCTCTTTGGAGTTGTGCAGCGCCTTATACGATCTTGCCGTCCAATAAGCCCCTCTTGACAACGAAATAGGCCTGCTGGAGTTGGCGTAAATAGCTTTAAAATGACCTACTGCCGTCTTTGGATGGTGCAAGAATCTTAATGATAACCAGCCTGATAAAAATTCAGCCTCTGTAATAAAGGTTCTGTCCTTACAGTTGTGATTAGCAGCAAGTCTATAAGCATCGTGATACCTATGTAAGTCTATTAATTCGCGCACA
>CAMCJU010000032.1 GCA_945875085.1 Candidatus Phycorickettsia trachydisci | reverse complement strand
CGCATTGATATTTTGCCGGCGCAATAATTTGCATTTTTTTGACGTAATGGACTTGGTCTCAGCTGCAGCGCCAATTGGCATCTTTTTAGTTAGAATTGCAAATTTTATCAATTGTGAACTATATGGCAGGGTTACTGATGTTGCTTGGGGCGTTATGTTCCCGCCAGAATTGCTGCCAAGGCATCCTAGTCAAATTTATGAATCACTAACTGAAGGGCTGCTAAATTTCATCATTTTATATTTTTTAATCAGGCGCTATCATTTGATTCAAAGGCCCATGGTAGTTAGCGGTCTTTTTCTGATGATCTATGGATTGTGTAGGATTTTTTGCGAGATATTTCGCCAACCTGATGAGTTACTTGGTTTTATTTTTTACAGCGTTACGATGGGGCAGATTTTATCAGTTCCATTGATCTTGCTGGGTACTTTATTGTTATGGACGTCGCGCAAGAGATCTTAAGGGCTATATGTCAAAATTCATACATTACTCTGGATCAGTTCATGAGATTAGCACTTAGCTCCTCTAAGGCTTCGTATTATATAAGTAAAGATCCTATCGGTCAGGATGGGGATTTTATTACCGCCCCTGAAGTATCCCAGCTTTTTGGCGAAATGATCGCGCTGTGGTGTATAGATAAATGGCTCAAGATGAGTAGCAAGGTGGATAATTTAGAATTTAACTTGGTTGAGCTTGGTCCTGGTAGGGGGACATTGATGTATGATATTTTGCGCATTAGCTTGGTAGTTGCCCCTTTATTTTTTGCATCCATACGAAAAGTATTAATGGTTGAGGTAAATGAGAATTTTAAAAAATCACAGCTGGAAAAATTAAGTTGTTTTGGAATTTGTCTCCAGCACATTGATGATACGAGTTGTCTGGATGATTTTCCAAGCATTATTGTTGCTAATGAATTTTTTGACGCTTTGCCAATTAAGCAATATAAAAAAACTGATGCATCTGACTGGCAAGAAGTGGTTATCAGAGAAAGAAATGCAGAGCTCTACTTTGATACTATCTTTTCCGATATAAAATTAGCTGATTACAAAGGAGCTTTGATTGGCGGTATTGTTGAAATTTCGCCAAGCTCTATTTTAAGCATGCAGGAATGCTGCAGAGTTCTTAGCAACAACTTTGGCGCAATGCTAGTTATTGACTATGGCTATGATTTGGATCCTAGCGCGCGCCAGCCTCATCAATATTCCTCTACGCTTCAGGGCATTAAAAATCACAAATATCATGATGTTTTTAAAAATTTAGGAGATGCTGATTTGACTGCTCATGTAGACTTTCATGCTTTAAAACAAGTCTGTTATCAGAATAATTTAAAAAACATTTTACTGGCTCGACAGGGGGATTTTTTAAAATCTTTGGGCATTGATTTCCGGTTGCAGAAATTGTTGGCTGCTAACCCTTCTGATGCCAAAGCTTTAATTGGTCAGTATAATTACTTGCTTAAGGATATGGGCACTTTATTTAAGGTGCTGAGTGTAAATAATTTTTGAATTTGTTCTTGAAAATTGCAAATACAACACCATATTATATATCGAAAGTAGTAATTTCTGCTTGAAGGTTAATAATCTAAAAATAATAAGGTATAAGCTATGGAATTTAAGCCACTATATGACAGAATCGCTGTCGAGCCCATCGAGCAAGAAGAAAAAACCGCTGGCGGTATTTATATACCAGATACAGCAAAAGAAAAGCCAATGCAAGGCAAAGTCGTTGCTATAGGCGAAGGTTATAGAGCCGAAAACGGCAATATATCGCCATTAAAAGTAAAAGTTGGTGATACGGTGCTTTATGGAAAATGGGCAGGTACCGAGGTAAAGGTAGCTTTGAAAACTATTGTCGTGATGAAAGAATCAGACGTGATGGGAACCATATCTAAATAAATATTTAATTTTTAATAGGAGATAAAATTATGACAGCAAAAATAATAAAATTTAATTACGATGCTCGTGAAGAGGTTCTTGACGGCATTAATACTGTAGCTAATGCAGTTAAAGTAACATTAGGCCCAAAGGGTAGAAACGTTGCTATTGAGCAATCTTTTGGCGCGCCAAAAATCACCAAAGACGGCGTCAGTGTTGCAAAGGCTATAGGCCTTAAGCATAAGCGTCGCAACTTGGGGGCTCAGTTTATTAAATCTGTTGCCAGTAAAGCTGCTGATGTTGCAGGCGATGGTACTACAACGGCCACAGTGCTAGCGCAAAAAATAGCTACAGAAGGCAATAAATTTGTTGTTGCAGGAATGAATCCTATGGATTTAAAGCGCGGTATTGATATTGCAGTTACAGCAGTCATCGATGATTTAAAAAGACGCAGTAAGCATGTAACTAGTAATGAGGAAATAGCGCAAGTTGGGACCATTTCTGCAAATGGCGATAGCGAGATAGGCACAAAAATTGCAGAAGCGATGGCCAAAGTTGGCAAGGAGGGCGTTATTACTGTTGAAGAAGCCAAGGGCTTTGGCTTTGAAGTTGACGTAGTTGAAGGTATGTTATTTGATCGTGGCTATCTTTCTCCATATTTTGTGACAAATCAGGAAAAAATGGTTGCCGAGCTTGAAAATCCTTTTATTTTATTGTACGAAAAGAAGGTTTCAACAATTCAGCCGATTTTGCCAATATTAGAGTCTGTAGTACAAAGCGGTAGACCTCTTTTGATTATTGCTGAAGATATTGAAGGCGAGGCTTTGGCCACTCTTATCGTTAACAAGCTAAGGGGAGGTCTTAAAGTTGCTGCTGTTAAAGCTCCTGGTTTTGGCGATCGCAGAAAGGCAATGCTTGAAGATATAGCAATTCTTACAGGCGGCGAAGTCATTAGCGAAGACCTTGGCATGAAGCTTGAAAATATCAAGAAAGAATCTTTAGGTACTGCTAAAAAAGTTACCATCACTAAGGAGAACACCACTATTGTCGATGGAGCTGGAAATAAAGCATCTATCGAGGGGCGTTGCAAGGAGATTCGCAATCAAGTAGAATCTTCAACATCAGACTATGATAAAGAAAAGCTTCAAGAGCGCTTGGCAAAATTGGCCGGCGGAGTTGCTGTTTTGAAAGTTGGTGGCGCTACTGAAGTAGAGGTAAAAGAGAAAAAAGACAGAGTCGAAGATGCGCTTAACGCTACTAGGGCTGCTGTTGAAGAGGGCGTTGTCCCTGGCGGAGGCATTGCTCTGTTTTATGCAGCTAGAGAGTTGGAGAAATTAAAGCTTGAAAATCACGATCAACAAGCTGGTGTTAATATTATCAAAACTTCTCTTCAAGCGCCTCTTCGTCAGATCGTAGATAACGCCGGTCTTGATGGAGCTGTTGTTGCAGGTAAGTTAGCCGAGAGTAAGGATCTGAATTATGGTTTTAATGCTCAGGATAATGTTTACGTCGATATGTTCAAAGCTGGAATTATCGATCCAACTAAGGTTGTGCGCACAGCGATTCAAAGCGCTGCTTCTGTTGCCTCGCTTGTCATTACTACTGAGGTAACAATTACCGATGATGCAACTGACAAGGCAGATGCTGCTGGTGGAGGAGGCCCAATGGGTGGAATGGGAGGTATGGGTGGAATGGATTTTTAAATTCACCCTATAATCCTGATCTTCAAGTTTTCCATTGAAGATCTTTCTTTTTCTACATGCTTTAGGCTGCAAAAAATCCTGGCCTTTTGCCGCGTGCGCCAGGATGAAAGCTGAGCCGTGAGCTCAAATTGCCACCACAAATCAAATAACTACATTTAAAAAGCGTAAAGCTACTTGAGTATGCCTTATAATAAGACTATACTTATAATTAAATGGATAATAAATAACACTTAAAAATAGGGGTAAAAATTATGTTTTCAAATACATACACCAATACTACTAAAAGCTTTGACGCGGGTTTGCGCCAATATTTTTTAGCTGTATATAATTATATCGCAGTAGCTCTTGCTATAACGGGAATTAGCGCCTTTTTGGCAGTAAATTTTCAGCCTTTAACAAAGTTGCTCTACATCATTAGCCCTAGCGGTCAATTCTTAGGAACTACTGGCTTTGGCACATTGGTCTCATTTGCGCCGATTGGATTTGCGCTGTACTTTTTCATGGGCTTTGCCAACATGGATCTGAAAAAAGCACAAACGGCTTTTTGGGCATATGCAGCAATAATGGGGCTCTCATTGTCATATTTAGGCATAGTCTATACAGGAGTATCTTTAGCAAGGACTTTTTTTGTATGCGCTGCATCTTTTGGCGCGATGAGTATTTATGGATATTCGACCAATAAAGACTTAACTTCTATGGGCTCTTTCTTGGTTACTGGCTTAATAGGTATTATGGTTGCATCTTTGATTAACATATTCCTGCAAAGTTCAGCGATATATTTTGCAAGTTCTTTAATTGGAATTTTTATATTCTTAGGTCTAATAGCTTGGGATACGCAGAAGCTTAAAGTTATCTACTATCAGGCTGGAGGCGGAGAGCAAGGGCAAAAAATGGCTATTTTAGGGGCTTTGAGTTTGTACATGGACTTGATAAATTTGTTCTTATACATGCTAAGGTTCTTAGGAGATAGAAGAAATTAACAACAATATTTAAAATAAACACAAGAGTTTTTATTGAAAATTTTTTAGCTACTTCCTTAAAGCCTTAAGGGGTATATATATAATAGTTTTTTTATTTTTACAGCTTTTACAATTTAAAGCCCAGTCTATTAAAACTTCATGATTAAAGTTTTAGGTATCGAATCCAGTTGTGATGATAGTGCCGCTAGCGTTGTTACGTGCCAAAAAAACATCTTGTCTAATGTTGTACTATCGCAGCATAAAGACCACATGCCTTTTAAGGGAATAGTCCCTGAGATTGCCGCTAGAAAACATCTAGATAACTTAAAATTTTGCATCAAAAGCGCTCTTGAGCTTTCTGGATGTAGGCTGGCTGACATTGATGCTATTGGCGTCACTTCTGGCCCTGGTCTTATTGGCGGCTTGATAGTTGGGGTTATGCATGCTAGGGGTTTAGCTCATGTTGCTGCGAAGCCTGTTATTCAGATCAACCACTTGGAGGGTCATATTTTAACAGCTCGTCTTACTAATAATGTTCAATATCCTTACCTAGTGCTGCTAGTGTCTGGCGGACATACGCAATTTGTGTCTGTGAAAAATATCGCGCAATACAAGGTAATAGGCCAAACTCTTGATGATGCAGTTGGTGAATGTTTTGATAAAACTGCAAAAATTTTAGGCCTGCAATATCCTGGCGGTCCTGCTGTGGAAAAAATGGCGCAAAATGGCGACCCTGCTAAGTATGCATTGCCATTGTCTATGGTGGGTAGGGCAGGCGCAGACTTATCATTCTCGGGACTAAAAACTGCCACCAGGATGCTTGTGGAAAAATTAAAACAACAACCCCACCAAAAGAGTTTTGTGCCCGATGTCTGCGCCTCTTTTCAGTATACTATCGCTAAAATCTTAGCCATGCGCACTCTGAATGCTATTGCGATGCTTGATTACTTGCCATCAAGCTTTGTTTTGGCGGGTGGAGTTGCGGCCAATTTGTTTATTCGCAGTTACTTGCAGCAAGAACTTGGGTTAATCGGGATAGAGCTCATCGCCCCGCCGGTAAATTTATGCACAGACAACGGCGCGATGATATCGTGGGCGGCAATAGAAAGACTGCAAAATAACTTGCTAGAGGATAAAAATGCCTCCTTAAATCCAACTTCGAGTTTACTATAATAGCCAAGTTATTTTCGCATTCAATTATCTGCATGGCTCAGATCAAAAAGATTATTAGAAATTGCCGATAAATTTTGTATCCTGATTCTGGCTGAGAAAGTCAATTTCATAGCCCTTATGATCATAGTACTCTATTTCTTCTTGGGCAATTTCTGCTGAGTTAAAAAGCTGTGGGAATTTTTCCGTTACGACTCGCTGCAAATAGCCTGCTAAGCTTGCTAAATTATCTTGACAATCATTTTTTGTTATATAGCTATGGAAAATAGGATTGTCTGTAAACCTTATCGTAAAGGATTCGTTCTTCTTCTCGCCCTCGATGTTAATCACAATAGGTATATTTTCCGAATTCTTGAGAGCATCATATTGCTGCTTGAGAGCATCATATTGCTGAGTTATTTTTTGATACTCTTGGGATAATACTTTTTTGATTTTTGGAAAATCTTGCTGATTCGGCTCCTTAGGATTTGTAAACTTAAAACTCTTTAAGAAGTCTTTCATTTGTAAATAATGCCAAAACGTAGCGCTATCGAAAAAATCGTCTTGATAATAAAGGTATTTTCCTGCTACGCGCACGGTAAATTCCTGAAAGATATTTAACTTTTTCTCCTCGATGAATTTCTCGACCGTGCGGTAGGTGTTTTTATGAGTAGTTTGCTTTGGCGCTTTTTCGTCACACAACATTGTGTTGATATATCTATTGCTAAAATCATTATGAAAAAATACCGGACTAGTGTAGCGATGTATGTCATCAGGAGAATTTTTTGGATGTTGGCTAAAAATACTTTCAATAAACTCTTTAGCTAAATTATAATGATTAAGCGGATTTTCCTGATTATAGAAATGCTCATAAGCGTTTATAAAATGCTGAGCTGACTTGTGCAGGCCGCCAGCAGGATCAGTCGATTCTGATATTCCTTTGACTGTTTTAAGGCATAGCTTTTGAATTTGGTCAATGCTTAAGGTTTCTTTACCTAGGGCTTCGTTGATTTGCGATTGCTGCTCAAGGCCATTTTCGCTTGCATTTAGAGCAATTTTATGTTGACCAGGATCTTCTTTTATGTATTCTGCCGCCATGATTCTTAATTTTTCCAAACATCCCCCAACAACGAAGGGGGATAATTCTTTCATCTTATTAAGCACCTGATTTTTTAGCTTATCATTATCTTTTACATCCTCCTGCTCTTGCATTTTTTTTTCTTGCATCTGTTGTTCGAACAATTTCTTGCTCGCCTCTAAAGCTTCTGCCTTCTTCAGCTCCTTCTGCTTCTTTCTTACATTTGCCATTTCCTGCTTCTTCTTTTCTTCCTCCTCCAACTGCGCCAGATTTTGAGTTTTGCGCTCTTCAATTGCTTGCGCATTTTGCTTTTGCTGCTCTTTAAGCTCGATGCGTGTTTTTTTATCTTGAAGCTCTGTGATTTCTCTAGCTAAATCCTTAAGCTCGCCTTTCAGCTTGCCTTCTTCTTGTTCTAGTTCATAAATATTAACCATCTTATTTTCGCTATCTTTAGTATTTTTGTCTCCCCATTTCCATTCGATGTTACGTACCTTAGTCAGCATTTTTGACTGCGCCTCTTGTAATACTTTATAGAATTCTATATTAAACTCGCCTTGTACGAAGGCAGTCCTTTGATTCGGGAAATTCGTAATCTCCACTTTTGGCAAGTTTGTGTCAGCGAGTTGAAATTTCAAGTTATTAAAATCTTTTACCAAGTCGTGGTTTCGAACCTTTTCTCGAGTCTCCAACATCTCTTCAGGTGATATTTTTGCAGCAAGGTTGTTTAATTTGTTAACTGAAGTTTCAAATTCCTTAATCTGTATCTTGGTTTTTGCTAGCTCTTTTTCAGCGTTTTGTTTCTCAGTATTATAAGTTTTTAGTTCTTTCGTTAGTTGTTCGGTAGAATTCTCAGAGTCTTGTAGCTTCATATAGGTCCATCTAATTTTTTATATTAATTTAAAATATCATAGCACATATTAGCTTAAGTAGCCAAATAATCATACTTTATTCAAGGATATTTTGCATTTTTTTTTTGCTGTCTTTTGACATACTCCCCATAGCTAAAGCAAGAGGATTCTAAAGGTTCAGACAATGGATGCCAAGAGATGAATCTCGACTAACTCCATCTAGCCTTACCGTAGATGCCCCTACGGCTATAGTAAATTAGGTTGTAATAGAGAATAATTTTATATAAAATTAAAGAAAAAATGCCAAAAAGTTATAGTAATGATTTAAGAAAGAAAGCAATAGAGTGTGTAAATGAAGGAAGTAGTTATTTGGAGGTATCAAAAAGATTTAAA
>CAMCJU010000031.1 GCA_945875085.1 Candidatus Phycorickettsia trachydisci | reverse complement strand
ATTCAGCGCATCAAAAGCCTGATTTTTACAAGTATCTGATGTAGGTTGCTGGACTAAAGACTGCAAAGTAGCTTCAAAGCTGGTTTGCAACAAGCTTAAAGAAGTATCTTTAATCGGATTAAATAATCCATCAAGGCTCTTAAGCACATCCTCAGCAACGGCAGGCCCAAAGTAGTCGCTTGCCGCTGCAAAACGTTTTAAAAATACCTGATAGTCTTGATTGCTTCTTACAATTATACCATCGCTATCGACCTCTTTTCTTGTGTAATCTGGATTTCTTGTATTGACAAGATTCTGGCCTGCAACCTTTACCTTCTCGTCATTTTTCGTCGTAAGAACTGACGTATTATTTAAATCTATTGTGTTGGGCATGAGGGGCATAATTTTTACTATATGTATTGATTAGTATTAATAGGCTTTGAATATTTTACAAGATTCTTAGAAGCTACATGTCTGGAACTATCGTCATAACCAAAAGTACTTGTCATATCAAAACTTGACGACTGGCTGTGAAGGTCGAATGCTATTTTCTGCAAACTAACTACGCGCATTATATGCCTCTTATTTTCCTGAAAAATTGTCATCATCGATGCAAAATCTTTATTGATAATATTTAGCTCATCTTTTAAAGATCCCGCATCCTTAAACTTTGAAAAAGATTCCGAACAATAAAGCATAACATCAATAAGCTTCAACTTTTGCCAGGCGGTATCTTCTTTGATTTGCGCGTATTTTTTCTTTCTAAGCAAATTATTTTCTTGATTAAGAATTTTTGACGCCTGCTTGATCAAAACTTTCAGATATTTAAGCGCATCCTCTTGCTTCATTAAGGAAATTTTTTCTTTTTCCTCTTTTATCTCTTTACGAATTGCTGCGTTTGTTATCATGACCTATTATTATGGTTTATTATCTGATATCAATCAAAACTTATATTTTCCAAACCCCGCTTTAACAATTCAATTTGTTGCTGCCTATTAAAAAACGAGTCATCTAGACCATCTTTCTCATCAGCAATACTATAATCATTGGCTGCTAATCCTTCCGCCCAAATATTCTTCATCATATGGCTTTTAGGGGTGCCTTTGGCAGGATTGCCTACATCGCGCCTTGCAGGATTGCCTACATCGCGCCGATGATTATCCCCTTGATAATCTGTTTGTATCTGGCCTTGAGTTTGGCTATTAATATTATTAGAAGCAATTTTCGTGCCAACATTTCGATCTTTTTTTCCTGGAATCGCTTTTCCTGGAATTTTACTGGCCTTGTCTAGCGCGGCTTTAAAAGAATTGCTGACCTTATTTTCCTTTGTTAAATCCAAGGGTCTATTATTTGGCAAACTGGTATTTGGCAAACTGACTCTAGAAGCATCTCTTGCAAAGCCTGATAAATTTATCGGAGCTGTCATATCTTAATGTACCTCTATCTCAGCATCCATAGCGCCAGCGGCCTTAATACTGCGCAAAATATCAATAATATCCCTAGGATATACTTTTAATTTATTGAGCCCAGCAACAAGTTCATTTAAG
The DNA here is from genome assembly GCA_945875085.1 of Candidatus Phycorickettsia trachydisci. Taxonomy (GTDB): domain Bacteria; phylum Pseudomonadota; class Alphaproteobacteria; order Rickettsiales; family Rickettsiaceae; genus CAMCJU01. The sequence goes on along the minus strand of CAMCJU010000031.1, from coordinate 6,637 downwards.
GAAGTTCCTTTATCAAGATGACTGATGCCATCACCTCTTACTTTATTTAATGCAGCCTGCATCCTTTCCTGTTTTGCAGGCGCCTTAAATGGCAAATTATCAATATATTGCGCCTTATCCTGCCCGATGTTAATCAAAATATTGCCTTGCGCAATAGCAACAGGCCTAATAACAACGTTATTACCCATCACGATGGTACCAGTTGCCTCATTAACAACTATCTTAGCTTTGTAGTCAGGATTTATTTGCAGTTTTTCAACTTCCGCAATAAAATCAACCATGTCGTTTTTTCGGTAGCTAGGTATTTGCATCACTACTGTACCTGGATCGATAGCTTTAGCAGTTTGATTGTCGGTATAATCGTTGATCACTTGAGCAATTTTACTTGCAGTACTAGCGTCTGGGTTATATAGTCCCAATTTTATCTCTTGCAAATCTTCGTAATTAAACTGTATTTCGCGCTCAATTATCGCTCCACCTTGAACTATAGCATTTGTTGTTATGCTGTTTGTTCTATTTTTCACATCATCTGAAACTGGACTAAATTCAGGAACACTAATTAAGCCTTGCGCTACCGCATAGGCCTTGCCATCAGCTGCTATTAACTCCACAGGAAGCAAAGAGCCGCCCTTTAAGCTTTTTGCATCACCAATGGCGCTAACCCTGATGTTAATTTTTGAGCCTTGGCGCGCAAATGGTGGCAAGATCGCAGTTACCGTAACTGCCGCAATGTTGCGGGTCTTAAGGTCTGCCCCAAAAATATTAGTACCATGCTTTTCCAGCAAATCTACCAACATCTTTTCAGTAATGTTGGAATTTTTTAAGTTGTCGCCGGTGCCGCCAAGACCCACAACCAATCCATAACCTATCAATATGTTTTCTCTAACCCCTTGAAATGATGCTATATCCTTAATTCGCGACATAGAATATGCGCACAGACTGCAACTTAAAGGTATCAACAAAAACAGTTGCCAAAAATATCTCATGGTTGATGCGTATTAAAATTTAATATATTCTCTTCATTCTACAATATTATTCTACAATATTATAGCAACAGGTCCTAGGTTTTTGCGCTCTACGATATTTTTTATAGCCAAAGGTATCTCCTCAAAGCCATATTTATGTTCTGCAGTAGAGGGAAACACGCCGGAATATATTAGAGCAAATACCTCAAGAGCACTTAAATACAGCTCTCTGTTATCTTGCTTGTAGTTTTGCAACTGTGGATAAGTTAAAAACAGCGAACTATTCATCATTTCATGCCGATCTGGCATGAGCGTATCTCTATTGCTAGAATTGCCAAAACCAACCAATAAACCAAATGGCTGAATTACCTTTGTTGATCTGGCAAGTAAGTCACCACCTATTGAATCATAAACGACGTTGAATTTACCATTTGGGATTATTTTATCAAAATCCTCATACGTAAATACATCCCTATAGCCTAGCTTTTTTGCCTCGTCTATTTTCTCCCGGCTGCTAACTGTTGCAAAAACCTCTGCTTTATAATACTTGCCCAGAGATAGCATTAACTTTGCAACACGGCTCAAGCCCCCATGAATTAATATTTTCATCTTAGGACGGACAAAAAAGGTTCGTCGCAGTAAATAATGCGCAGTCATCCCCTTTGTTAAATTTATTATTGCCGCTTCGTAGGATATATCCTCATGCAAAGGAAATATTATCTTTTCTTCTACGGCAGAGTATTGAGCAAATCCTAAACCATTGCTCGATGCGTAACATACCCTTTGGCCAATGCCATATGTCTTAACTGCGCTACCAACAGCTACTACCTTACCAACACCTTCTACACCAGGAATAAAATCCTGGTTTGGCAACGGCTTTTTGCCGTAAATATACTCGATGTCGGTAAAATTTATACCAATAGCTGCATGCTTTATTAAAACTTGCTGCGGCTCTAGCTCATCCATGCGCACTGTCGATAATTTTAATGAATCCCATCCTAATTGAGCGTTTAGGCAAAATACTTTTTGTTCAGTCCTCATAATTAGCGTTATAATATTAAAAAATTCCTAAATTATGCAATATGTTATTTATAGCTATTTAATAGCTTTTACAATCTTAACTGTTCTTGTTTGCTCGTCGGCGATGAATTTTAAAAACTATCAAAAATATTTACGAAAGTGACTTCGAAAGCAAAGATAAAAATATTAAAGATAGTATCTATTGGCATATTAATAATTTTTGGCGTATGTCTTATTCTTTACGGAGCTTATGGTAACATAACTTTTTTTTACAAACCATCGGATCTAACTAAATTATCATTAAATTCAAAGAACATCCGCATAGGTGGCCTAGTAGAAAAACACAGCATTCATTATAGAGATATTAACAGCGTGTCATTTGTTTTGACTGATTATAAAACTCATCTCCAGGTTTATTACACGGGTGTAATCCCGGCGCTATTTAAAGATAAACAAGGGGTTGTAGTCAAGGGAAAACTGCAGAATGATGGGACTTTTATTGCCACAGAAATGCTAGCCAAACATGATGAAAATTACCTACCTCCCAGCACTAAGGCTCAAAATAAGTAGAGCATTTTAGCTTATACTCTGATTTTATTAAACTTAACACAAAAAATAGTTAAAAATCCTTTTTGATTTTTTTCGAAAGTTAACTTATAGTTGTAAAAGATAATATTAATTCTACTGTTAGATTAGATGCCAAAGTTAGCAATGCTATAACAGTCATTCGTCTACAATAAAACTTTATTACTTGTAATGTGATAATTAGAACTGAAAAAGCTTTTGACTTTGTTATAAAAAATTGTATATTACAAGTTAATACGTTGTTGATGAATTAATTTGGTACATATATTTTAGATATTTGACAGAAATACTGTTATATAGCTTACTTACATAAGTTAGATGACTTTTATCAGAAAAAAGTTAATCAATGAATATTTGTGATATACTTTGTTGTGTAAAATAGCTATGTTTAGTGGTAAGCTTTAGACTAGTAACTAATTTTAGCGCAACTACTATAATATAGAGCTATTTATTAAGACATGTTAAACAAACAGGTTAAACCAAAATGGTAAATGATAGTTGTTGCTTTTTTCTAGCGAAAATGTTAATATTTAAGTATAAAAAAGTTAATAATTACAATAAGTTTTTAAAATAATCAATCAAAAAGGAATGTAAACCATGAGAATATTATTAATAGAAGATGAGCCTTTAACCACAAAGTCCTTAAGAAACGGACTGCTTGCCAGAGGCATTTTGTGCGATTCAGAAAGTTTGGGCAAACGTGGCATCGAAATAGCCAAGCTATATGATTATGCTGCAATAATACTAGATTTAATGTTGCCCGATGTTGACGGATACGAAGTCTTACTAAGACTAAGAGCTGCAAAAGTCAAAGTTCCGGTCATAATTTTATCTGGACTTGCTACTCCTGATCACGTCACCAGAGGCTTAAATCTTGGCGCTGATGACTACTTAACCAAGCCATTTAATATCGATGAATTAGTAGCCCGTATCCATTCTGTGGTACGCAGGTCAAAATCTAATATCCAAGCTTCTCTTAAAGTTGCGGATTTGGTAATTAATTTCGACACCAAAGTGGTTGAGTGTGGCAATAATAACATCAGACTTACTGACAAAGAATCTCAAGTCTTTGAGCTTTTAATCACAAGAAGAGGTACCGTGCTTGCTAAGGAGGTTTTTATTAACCATATATACTCACCTCATGGGAAAGAAGATAAGGCCAACCCTAAGAATGTAGATGTATTTATCTGCAAGTTAAGACATAAGCTAAAGCTACTTACCGGCAGATCTGATGAAAATTATTATATAGAGACTGTCTGGAGTAGGGGCTATATGTTCAAAGACCATGAAGTTAAACAATCTCCTTATATGGGCATGCAATCTCAAGAGCCCGACAAAGCTCCAGAGCCAGCGGATTTTCAAATTAGGTAATGCTAATTTCTTAAAGTAATGCAGAAAGATGTTTTAATAATAGGAGCAGGGCCAGCTGGCATATTTGCTGCATTTCAAGCAGGAATGCTAGGTATGTCGTGCTGCGTTGTTGACGTTTTACCATATCCCGGCGGACAGTGCGCTGAGCTATACCCTTTCAAGCCTATATATGACATCGCTGGCTTTCCCAAGGTTCTAGCAAAAGACTTGGTGCAGAATTTGCTTGATCAAGCAGAGCCATTTAAGCCAGAGTATTTGTTTAATACTCAAATTGTTGATGTTAAACAGCAGCAAGATAGCTTTAGAGCAATTACTAGTAACGGCTTAGAAATAGAAGCTAAAGTAGTAATACTAGCCTCAGGAAATGGCTCCTTTGTTCCTAATAAACCCTTGGTTAAAAACATCGAGGACTTCCAGAATGTTTCGGTGTTATATTCAGTAACAAATCCAGAAATTTTTCGTGATAAAAAAGTTTTAATTGCCGGCGGGGGAGATTCTGCTGTTGATTGGGCTATAATTTTAAAAGACATCGCAAGTAGAGTTTATCTAATTCACAGACGCGAGAAGTTCAGGTGCAATCAAGACAATTTCAATAAAGTTAAGGAGCTAGAAAAGCAGGGCTTGATTGATATCTTAGTCCCATATCAACTACTTGAGCTTTATGGCCAGAATCAGCATATCAGCAACGTAGCGATACAAAATTTTACCACTAACGAGCATAAAAGCCTGGAGGTTGATTATTTTTTAGCCTTCTTTGGCCTGAAGATGGATCTGGGACCGCTAAAAAACTGGGGGCTAGAACTCGAGCAAAATAAAATTAAAGTCGATGAGAGTTTTTATCAGACCAATATTCCAGGGATGTATGGTGTTGGCGACACCTGTCATTACGAAGGTAAATTAAAGTTAATTGTAACTGGCTTTGCCGAAGTATGCTCGGCTTTGCACCATGCTTATAGCAGAGTTTTTGCCGGAAAGCAGCTGCATTTTGAATATTCGACAAATAAAGGCCTGCCTCCTAGTGACTAGCGCGAAAATTATCGATGGAAAAAAGCTTGCTCAAGAGATCTTAGATGATTTGAGAAATAAAATCTTGGCATCTAGCACAATACCAGTTTTGGCAATAATCTTAATGGGCCAAGATCCCGCTAGCACGATATACGTCAATACTAAATTAAAACAAGCAAGCCTGCTTAATATAAAAACCCGCTTAATTCAGCTTCCAAGCAGCGTAACTCAAGATGATCTCATAGCCATCATATACAAATTAAATAGCGATGAAAATGTTAGCGGCATTATCGTGCAGCTCCCTCTTCCTTTTCATATCAAATTCTCCGCGGTGATTGAGGCCATAGACCCTAACAAGGACGTCGATGGTTTTGGCCCTATAAATGTCGGCAGGCTCCATAATGGCTCAAATTTAGAATACTTTGTGCCGTGCACGGCCTTGGCGGTAATTCATGCTATTGAATCTAGCATGCCAAAAATCAGCGGCAAGCATGTTGCAGTCATTAACAGGTCCGCTCTTATTGGCAAGCCTTTATCGGCACTATTACTGCAAAAAGATGCCACAGTTACGGTTTGTCATTCTCGTTCTGTAAATTTAAAAGACATCACACAAAGCGCTGATATAGTTGTGTGCGCAATTGGCAAACCTAAGTTTTTTGATAAAAGCTATTTTAAGCAAGGGGCAATGATTATTGATGTTGGCATTAGCAGACAAGAGCATGAAGGCAGGGCATTTATCAGCGGCGATGTTGCCTTTGATGAACTACTGCCGCAAGCCTCTTTTATCACTCCAGTGCCTGGGGGAATAGGCCCTTTAACGGTCGCATACTTACTAAGCAATACCTGTAAATTTTTACAACATCCCTGATATATTTCATTAAATAAAAGAAGTTTTCAAAACTATCGCAAGAGTTATTGATTATCATAGATTTATGAAAACAGCAACCGAAAAAACATCAGCCAAAGCCGCATTAAAAAACGCATTAGAAGATAAATCTTTTGATGATGAAATAGAAAATGATACAAATAAATTCGAAACCCTGCTCAAGCGAGCAGATAAAGAAAATACTAAGCGGGAGGAACAAGATTCAACAGCCGTCCTTAAAAGGGCTCTGGTATTGATTGGAGCAGGCGGTCTGACAATTACTAATACTTATAAAAAGCAAAAGGATGGGGCTGACAATAATCTGCCGGTATCTTCTTACTTAAGTCACGGATCTCGCGTCATGATCGAAATCCCCCCCAATACTAATGATGACTTGATAAATTGGCTGACTTCCGGCGACAAAGATAATAATGGAAGGTCAAGAAAATATTCTCAAGAGGATGCATATAAAGAGAATAAAAATGTATACGCCAGAAGAGCCGCCACTCATGAAGTTATCATAAACAAAAATAAAAACGACGAAACGACATTAGAGGAGAAAAAAGGCCTTGGGATTGGCTTTAAAAGCGCTATCAAAAGTTTTTTTGCAAAAACTAAACAAACTAAACATTTAGGCGTGGATCTGGCAATGGGCGTGGAGCTTGATGAAAAGGATTTTACCAAATGCAGCCGTAAAGCCCCTAATTTACTATATGGGGATATAAGGCTAAAACGTTATGGACAAAGAGATAGGATTATGCCATCCTATTGAGATGAAAATAACGTATAAAACTAATAACAACATTTCATATTCATGTAAGTATCA
>CAMCJU010000030.1 GCA_945875085.1 Candidatus Phycorickettsia trachydisci | reverse complement strand
GTCTACTTAATCCCATTAAATGATCATAATCTACCTGCAAGATTTTTTCCGCTCTAAAGTCACCGCCTTTTTCTACCCATATTTCCGTAGGGGTATTGATAATAAGTTCATTGACCCCTTCTTCTGCAAAGATAACTTGAAAAGGATTAAGATATGTTTGTAATGCTGTATTGCTCATTGTATTAAATTTATATTACTTACTGCATTTGCAGGAAATGCATAATCTTGATCAACTTTAACTCTTATCACCTCCCCTTGATTTAGGGTGATATTTGGAGTGTATTTTTTCGAAGTCAGCGCATCTTTGACCGATGAACTCAATTCCTTAACCGCTGTTTGCAAGGCTGTTTGCGTTGGAGTTAAGTTTGAAGCAGATTGACTTACGTTGTTTGTCGATACGGCAGTTGAAGCTGCTTGCAGCCCAGTAAGCAAGGCCGTAAAGGTCGTGGTATATCTGCCGTCCGCATCAGGCGAACTACCATAAAAGGTAGTGCATTTCGTTTCCAAATCTTTATAAGCAGGCATTGTTGGATCGCTAAAAAGTTGTAAAGCCTGAGTGCAAGTAGAGTTAATCTCAGCCTTAGCGCCTGGGTCTGATCCGGCAATTTTTGGAGCCAAGGCTGTGCTAGTCGTTGCAACAAGTTGAGATAAGCCCTGCGCTAGGAGCTGATTTTTAGCCGCATTAACAGTATTAGTACCAGGAACTATTACCTTATCAAGCACTTGCGCCAGACCAATATTAATTGCAGAATTTATTACGTTTGAGGTAATAGCTTCGTTGTATTTATTGTCTAATCTGCCGACAATGCCATTGCGCCCTAAATTATCAACGCTAGCGCCAACAAAATTAAAGCTATACCCACTGGCCAGATCTATCCTATTCCATTCAAGCGTTATAATGCCATAGATATCATCTACGGTGGTTTTAAAAGTGCCAAATATTTTCGAGCCTTTTGGAATTAAGCGGGCAATACCATCTTGAGCAAATACATCTCTTGTGACTATCGCTCTTATCTCGCTTGGTTGGTCGGTATTAATTGCGGTCTCTAAGGCCACTTCTATAATCTTACCCTTTGCCAGCAAATACCTAGAGCTAGAGCGTAATTTAAAAGCTTGATCTTGCTGAGTTTGCTCTGGCGTTGGCGTTTGTTTTGCAGCAGGGTTGTTTATCAGCATAATGCCCGCTTTGCGCTTTTTAGCAGCCCTTTCTTGATTATCCTTTACCTCTTGAGTCGCCGCCGCATTATTGACTACTGGAGCCATTTTTGGCAAAGGGGGAGCAGCAACTGGAGGCTCTTTAATTTCAAGTTGGCCAGCATCGCTTAAGTTGTTGGGGGCTATTTTGGGCACATTTGGCAAGGAGGGGATTTGTGGCGCGGCAGGAATATTTGCAGTATCATTTTTTATTAATTCCTTTGGAGCTATGGCGTCTTGTGGAAGATTTTTCGCGTCATTGGAAGAAAAAAAAGTACTATAAACAATATAGCTAAATACCACAACTGCAACGCTTAGAATTATAATATTCTTTTTAGGATTCGAAGAGACTGCAGAAAGTTCGTTTTGTATTTCTGGCTCTGTGCTCTTTTCGTTATTCGAGTTATTTGAGTTATCTTTTGACATTTTTCTTTATCTTTTTTGGATAATAAAACCTAATGGAATATACAAGATCTTCAAGCTGCTCTTCATCATAGTCCTTGGCAACCAGATCAAACTGATATTTCCTTTTGTTAGTTATAATCGTCATGTTAGTGCGAATATTTTTCTCCAAAGGCCTGATAAACAACATATTATCTAGGGGGGTTATTTTCCATGCATAAGTGTCTCCCAAAGATATAGTTTGCACCTTTTCTCCCCTGGCAAATTCAATGTTTGATTGGAAGCCAAAATGCAATACTAGCAAATAAACCTCTTTATTGTTGTAAATATAGGTTTTAATGCGACTATCTGTGGCAAGATCCTGAACCTCCTGATAGTCATAAAAATAACTATCCCTATTGTGGGCATCGTTTTTGTCAAAAAAATCTGCTTGCGCGAAAATGGGTAACAATATAGCTGCAGAAACTATAAATTTTTTAACTATTGTCATCATCTACTCTGTAATTTTTTACTTGAAAGCCAACTGGGTTGATGTCTTGATCTGAGTCAGAAAGCTGCATTGCTACATACTCAATCTCAACTATAGCTATTTTGTTATATACCTTCATGTCGCCTAAGGTTTCGTGGATAGAAAACCGGCAAACGTGTTTATTCTTATCAATCTTGGACCATGATTTTGTTTTTATATAGGTGGTATTATTTGTGCCATAGTATATTTTAGGATTATTGTCTTTGTTCGATATAAAGTTGTAATAAGATGAATAAATTCGATCCGCTGAAGTTAGTTTGATATATTTTCTAGCTGTGGTCTCAAAGTCTACCGGGTTATAGGTCTCGCGCGCACTGATATATTTTTTAATAAAATACCTAGCTAAGCCGTCTTCTCCACTTAATGCATTTGAAGTAAGTGGATTGACAATATTTGTAGCGCCGGTGGAATTATCGATTTTTATAACAAATGGGCTGATTTTTTTTGAATCAATTACATGCAGCATCGCTAGTATTGCAACCGATATACCAAGAAGCATGATCAGAGCAAAAAGTAGAAATAAATTTCTTTGAGTGCTGATGCTTTCATAGCGCTGTTGCTGCCAATCCATTTTTTCTGACTCTTTGGCTTCTTGCCCTTTTTTGAGTATTGATTTAATTAACTCGATGAATTTCATTGTGTCTTTGAATAATCTAAACTTTAAATTCTTTTTATCGATTATCTGTAGGTTTGATTGCAGAAACAAGGGCTTCTTAACAAATCATATAAAAATAAATTTATTTGGGATATTTTTGACTATAATGTTTGATTCTTAAAGCCTCATAGCCGTTTTTCGGTTCTTTGCCTTATAAAATCAACTGATCTTGACTTTTATATCTTATAAGTTAATATTTTAAAGTAGCTATTCTATGAAAATGGAAATAAGCTAATTTAACGATTAAATAGATATATAAAATGAAATCAAGACAAGAAAAATTGAAATTAGTCACGGTAGGAAATACAGCAGAATCTCTCGAAAAATTAGACAGAATCTTTGCCAAGAAGCTTGTGGAAAAATTTTCATCTGACGCTGCAATTGGAGGATCTAATAACCTGGAATTGGAAGAAAAATTCCTAGATGCATCATTCATTAAAATTGAACCTGGAGAAGAATTTTGGAAGCTAATAGATATTGACGAGAAATTTATCGAAAGTTCAAGAATTGTACAGCAAAAAGATATCTATAAAGAAACTCTGCGAAACTGGGAACAAAAAGATATTCAGGAGATGTTTGCCCAAAATCTAATCTATCTTCAAAGATATACCGGTTGCTTTGATAATTTGAAATATGCACAATCGATTTTGCGAGATTATCTTGAGGCTGAATTTATCAAAAATTTACAAAGCATGACGCCAGACGAGATTCGCCAGGCGCATCCTCTAAAAGCAAATTTTTTACTTCAGCGCACCCCTTTTGAAAAGCTACCAGAACTAAAGCAAAAAGCAGTGCAGGTAATCATGAAAATTTTACCAACTATACACCTTCCATCAGCAGACCAAACTGTGAGCTATACTTTTGACGGAGAGCTCAATCCTAAATTTAGTCTTTATGGAAGTGACTATAATGCGCTAGAATTTAGCCAGCTCATAAAAGGTGAGAGCAAACTATTTGCAGAGGAGGCGCGAGCTAGAGCTAAGGTGGCAAAAGCTCAAGGGGGGAAGATAACAGATAAGTTCCTCAAAGATCCTGAGAATGCTCCCCTCTTAAAATATGGTAATAAGGTTATGACGTTAACAAATGATTTATATAGACTTGGGATAAAAAGCGACAGCTTAACCAAGATTAACATCAAGAACGAGACGATATTAGATGGAAAAAATATGATTCCGGAGGCGTGCTGGAACATGAGGCAAGCACTTACTCTTGCGATCTTTTCGACTATAGAGGAAGAAGCAGATGATGCAATTTACAAGTGGATAGGAGGGGATGCCAAGTGGAGGACTGATGCTTCTGGCAATAGGATCCAAGAGTTGCCAAAGGGGAATATTTTTGTTCTATATGACGCAGAAAGCAGCAAGCATAAAGAGCTTCTTAATAAATTTCAGGCAAAAAAACTCCCATACAAAATCATCAAGACTAAATTACCCCTACCATATGAAGATTCTAATGCGGCAAGCAAAAATCTTGAGAATTGTTTAGCCAAAAATGAAAATGTAATTGAAGATTATCTTCCAGAGCAGGCAGAGCAAAACCAGCTGCTTTCAGAATTATTTAACATTAACGACAAAGAAGAACAACCTGATCATGGCTTCATAGGAGAAGCGCAGTGATATAGGCCAACAAACCTTACTCATATAGGACGGTCGTCTTTTTGCAATTGTCTTTTTGCGATTGTGTTTTGGAGCAACGTTGCGCCAATCTTTTGCGGCCACTTTTTGCATCTTCTTGCCTTATAAAATTTAACTAATATTGACTTTTATGTTTTATAAGTTAATTATTTATAAGTAGCTGATGTTTTTAAAGCAGATGCACACAAACTCAAATATTAAACCTCAAATATTAAATAATTATAAATAAAATGAAAACCACTAACGACATAGTAAAAAAATATACGGGGCTAAATAGCCAATTCATTAATAACATTAAGGCAAAACTTGAAAATACTCAAAATTAAAATAACATCACAAATAATGGATTTAATTGAGACTGATCAGGGAGCTATCCAGGAAATGAATGTTAAGAATATTCCATTCAGATCTCTATCAGAGCAGCAGAAAAAACAAGTATCGCAAATTCAAAAACTTTTACCCATATCAACAACTAAAAACCCAACAACTTTCATCCTGCCGAAAGATATCAAACAAGAACATTACGAAACAGGTTTTGAGTTTATTGGCTATGACAATAACCGCCAAATATTTAGGTTTCAGGCTCAACAAAACAAAGAAATTGATTCAAATTTAGGACAGCTATGGATAATCCTAAAAACGGTCTTGCCAACTATTCAGACGATTGGTATAAATACGGACTAAGAGAAGAGCACGATCTTTTCAACACTCCAAATCTAGAAAGACCAATAAGAAAACCAATATTACTAAATGACGGATATTTGGACCTGAGCGAGCTTGAGGCAATCAAGTTTGCATTTTTCCAGTACGTTAAAATACAGCGAAGATAAAAACAGCATAGATTTTAAGTTTATCGACAAATATATTATTATTTACCAAATGCAGCCGTAAAGCCCCTAGTTTTAACTATGGGGATATAAGGCTGCATTTGGTAAAGGCGCTCCTTATTGGCGCGCGACTCAAATATACAACTCTAATAATCTATAAAAGGACTGCAAAAGGACCCCTTTTTAAGAATAACTATTCAATCAGGATCTCCCGGCAAGCTTAAGCAATATCCTGAGGCTCTGATTGTTTGAATCACAGGAATGCTTGATACTTTCTTCAAAGCTGTGCGCAATCTGTTCATATGCACATCAACAGTTCTTAAGTCGATTTTTACAGTATCAGCGCCCCAGACATAGTCAATAATATGAGCTCTTGAGAAAATTGATTTAGGCGCCTGTATCAGTAGCTGTAAAATCTTAAACTCTGTAGGCCCAAGATGAACTTGCGTGTCTTGTCTGACAACTTTATAGCTGCCTAAATCCATTGCTACGTCTTTGTATTTTAAAATACGATTTTGCAGCACTGGATTTGATTTTCTAAATAATCCCTTGATCGAAAGCATTAACTCGCTATGACTGAAAGGTCTATGCACCAATTCAACAAGCTCATTACCCAGCTCGCTATATTCATATTTATCATTTTCTTCTAGCAACAATACTATAGGAATATTAGCAAAGCCTTCAGTTGCTCTGATACGATTTACCATGTCAACCAAATTTAGCGCGTTAGCAGAGGGCCCTTCAGAGACTGGAGATAAATCCAAAAACAAAGATAGTCTAGAGCTAATCACTGCCAAATGAGGTTGATGCAAAAACAAGCTGCGTATAGCTATTTCCGGATCGGAAATTCTAATTACATTAAACCAATAGCGCTCTATTGCATTGGCAACTGCATTTCTGGAATCTTCATCGCGTTCAATGAGAATAACTTTAGGGGGCATTTTGTCTATAAGATTTTCTGACATAATATAATACCATAATTAGTTAGTTAATAAACATGTTTGAAATTGATGGCAACAAAATTACTACATCTACTTTGATGCCTATCGATTTAATTCTTCAATAAATATAACATTTACTTATAATAATCTCAATTCAACACGACTTATATTAACAAACTTTATTAATTAGCACAATAGTTGAATTAAAACAATCTTTATTATTTACAGTAAAAATAGTTAGATGAGCTGCAAGCCTGTAGTTTTTTCTCAAGGAGTTGCGTTTAATCACATGCTGGGAAGAAGTGATAAGGGGTAATAAAAATTATTGTCTGCCGTTGCTTTTTTTAAGACTTTGATCAAATTTCCTACTAGTAGCAGTTTGCCTAATGCCAAAAAAGCCTGTATTTTGCGCAGCATGCCTTCTAAATTCATCCCTAGCCTTATTTAACTCAACCAGATCTGTTGCAGTCAAGTTTTTCAGAGCATTCTCCATACCATCAAACCTTTCTTGATCAGATTTTTTTAGTGTATTTTTATCTGATTTCTTATTTTTACTAAATTCTCCAAGAGCTGCTTACATTGCTTTTTTAAGATCTGCTGCTTCTGCTAACTCTTGATTTGACGCTTCTTTATGAGCATTAGTTATTTTCTTACATAGCTCTTCAGAACCACCTAAAAACTCTTGATCTGATGTTTGCGAGATGACCATTTCGGACCGCTTGATAAGCGATGAGCATTGCTCTTGACCTGCCACTTTTTCAATTTTTGGCTTTACTTGAGCTGCAATATATTGCATGCTTTTATCTTTATATCTGAGCAAGTCAAGCTGATGACTGACATAAAAAGCTTGCGCCAAAGAATTCTCTTCGAGTCTACCTGGACCTTCAGTGCAAGCATCTTGAAACTTACACATTGCATCAGTAAGTTTTCCTATCCCATCATCGTTAAAACCATACTTTTGCTTGTTATCGTGAGCAAATTCTGCAATACTTTGGTCCATGTTGTCATACTGAACGCTATCACTTGCAACGCCATCAAGAAACATGGCTGCTAATTGGATTTGACCTACATTCAGATCAGAAACAGTCGAACTGCTTTTTTCTAAAGCTTCAATAACGTAACGAACATTGGCGGCTACTCGAGCGCCTTCCTTAAAGCTGTGGCTTAATTTCTCGGTATTATCATTCTCAATATCAAATCTATCATCTAATGCAGCTGCAAGAGTTTTATTATTAAAGCCTCGTTCTCTAATTAGATTTTGATCGAGAACTTTTTTCTTAGCGAGCTCAGACTCAGCATTTTGTATTGCCTTAAAGTCTTGATTGACGTTGCTTCCTTGGCCAAATCCGTTTGAATAACAAGTTTTGCCATAATCAATAAGCTCAAGACTTTGCTCTCCGTCCATTAATTTACTTACCTCTTTTGGATATGAACTCTTTGGAACTGCATTATCATGAATTTCCTGGCATATTCTTAATGTTTGAGCTAGGGGATTTTGCGCATCATCTAAATGAAACAGCGCATTAATTTGCCATCGGACATCATCTGTTAAGTTTGTTGATGACGAATAAAGCACAGCTGTCTGAATATCGTTTTCCTGCTCTTTTAGCTTCTCGTATTTATCTTTTTGCTCACCTTTAGAATTCCCAATTAGAGCATCCAGGACGTGAGGCACAATGCTTGCCATGGCCACTTACTTGAGATGTGAGAATTGTGTCACGTGGCGCGGTTAAATAGCTATCGATCTCTGTCTCTCTATTAGGATTTTCTAAGAGTAGTTTCTTTCTCAGGCCGCCCAATTCTTGTACGCTTTGACTCTTAAGCAAGCTCGATATATCATTAATATTTTCGACAGTATTAAGTGTATGGTTTTTGCTATAATCTGCTGATACAGCTGGTTTCAACCGCATTACCCGAAATAAAAGTGCCCCAAATTGTTTTGCATCAAGAGCCATATTGTTACCATTATTTAATTATTGTTTAATTATTATTAAATAATAATCTTTTTGAGCATTTATTAGTAATAATTATTGTTTGTTTATGAAAGTTATGCTGGACTTGTTGCATGTTCGCAAAGGGCAAGGAGCATTGTTGTATCAGGCTCGATGGGGTATGCCTGAAAGAAACAGCACTGGGCTTGCATTGCTTAAGCTTGTATTGCTTAGCCTGCATTTGGAAGATATGTTTTTAACGATGCTTTAGGCTCGTGGTATTTATTTCTTTATACCAAAGCTAATGCCAGCGAATTTCTGATTAAACGAGCTGACAGTTTTGTCCGAATCGTTTGCTGATAAAAATCCCTTACCAGTCCATGCTGGATGATCCTTAAAATCAACCTCCATTAAGAATGAGTCTTTCGGA
>CAMCJU010000029.1 GCA_945875085.1 Candidatus Phycorickettsia trachydisci | reverse complement strand
CTTAGGCTTGTTCACCTTTATTTCTTTGATTAAAGATTCGTTGATTATTACTCCATTCTCTACTTGTCTTACTATAATTTCAAAATTCATTTTTCTAACCATAAAATTATTATTTTTTATAGCTATTAGTAAAGCAAATTTTTATCCATTACTCAACAAAATATTTAAGCTCCCAGGACTTGATCATGGGCCATTAATCTTTGAAAATATTTTCCAAAGCCGCCGCCAGCAGTAACCCATTAGCGCCGCTAAGCTCGCACAGTGCTGGCCTTACTTCGCGCGAGCACAGCCTTAAAGTTTCCATAGCATGCTTGATGGCAACAGGGTTTGTCTCTAGGCATAAGGCTTTATATAATGGCAGAAGCTTGCTATGCTTGCTAAGAGCGGCCGCTTGGTTGTTTTGCAACCAGAGATTTTGAATTTCTACAATCCTTTGTGGCACAAGGTTAGATGCTACTGACACCAGCCCACTACCTCCTTGGGCATTAAATGCAAGAGCTAAAGCATCATCTCCTGCTAGCAGCTTCAAGCGATTGGCTATTTTATGAAAAATACGCAACGGCCTTGCAAGGTCACTGCCCGCGTCTTTGAATGCTACGATTCTTTCCAGCTCACATAATTTAAAGATGGTCTGGTCGCTAAAATCAACTCCTGTGCGGCTAGGAACTGAATAAAGCATTATTGGCAAATTCGTTGCTTGATGCAAAGCTGTAAAATGCCGACATAGTCCTTCTTGAGTTGGCTTATTGTAGTAGGGGATAGTCAGCATCAAGCCTGCAGCTCCAATTTTTTGAGCTTGCTTAGCCATTTCTATAGCCTTTTTTGTTGAGCTATGATTGCATGCAACAATTATATTGAGTTTTTTGCTATATGCCACCGATGCTTTAATCAATTCTTGATATTCTTGGGCTTCAAGCGAAGTGCCCTCGCCCGTTGAGCCGGCAATTATAACGCTTTTGATGCCACCTGCTATTTGATGAGCCATTATTTTATCCAAACTGGCAAAATCGATTCGATCATTGACAAAAGGAGTAACCAAAGCAGTTATCACGCTACTAAATATGTCATTCATGGCAAAATTAATTAATCTGATCTTATATACATATAATTTAGCTAAAAAGATACAAAAATACAAACAAAAAAAGCCAAACAATATCAACAAAATGCCAATATAAACTTGCAAATTCAAACGCTAAGTGCGAGTTTCCTTCGTCAAAATGGCCAGCTCGCGCGCGAAAGTAGCATACTGTTAAAAATATTGTCCCTATAACAACGTGAGCGCCGTGAAATCCAGTGACTAAATAAAAGTCTGAGGTAAATACGCCGTCTATGAGCTTAAAAGGAGCATGTACGTACTCAAGGATTTGCAAACAAGTAAAGCTTACGCCAAGGATTATCGTATACTTCAGGGCCTGCAGCAGGGCTGGTTTATTTTTTGCCTCAAGTTCATATTTAGCCCAGGCCAGAGAAGTGCCAGACAGCAGCAATATCAGCGTATTGGTAAATGGGATATTCCATGGGTCTATTTCGTGAAATGATTCTGGAATCCAATTGACAATTTTCTCGGCCCAATAGCCATTTAACCCCTTGACTGGCAAAAACTTATTTTTGAAAATGGAGCCAAAAAATGCACCAAAAAACATTACTTCGGAAATTATAAACAGCAAAAATCCAATTCTTATACTACTACGAACAGCCTCGGTGTGCTGCTTTTGTATTAGCGCCTCTTTAATAACATCTCTCCACCATAGGCACACAATAGTCACTAGCGCCAAAGTTGATATGACTAAAAATGGCAGCCCAAAGGCTACTTCTCTGATGACTGCCAAAGCGCTTAGCGCGACAAATAGCAAGATAAATGCCGTTGCAATTGGCCAAGGGCTAGGATCTACTATGTGATATGGATGTTTCTTTTCAAGCATTGATATTTTTGAGATAATATTTTCAAGACACTTTATACATACAATATATTATACAAGAAAAGATTATCCATCTAGTTTAAAAAAAGTATAAGATAAGGTAATTGTTTCTATGTCTTGCGCCTGGGTATCATCTTGGATTTTTGGATCAATGAAAAAATATACCGGCATGAGTACTTTTTGCTTAGGACTCAAGATAAATTCTTCAAAGCAAAAGCACTCTATTTTATGGAAATATTTTCCAACCTTATGCGGAGTAACGTTATATACAGCCATACCCTTGATGCTTTGATCGGTAAGATTTTCTGATTCATAAAATGCCAGCACATTTTCTCCAGGCACCAGATTAACTTGGCGCTGTTTGGGATAAAATTTCCATGGAAGAGCTGGCTCTATATTGGAGTCAAATAGTATTTTAATCTTTCTAGATCCCTTGACGCTGCTAGTGTTATAAACTCTTTGTATGGTACCTCCATAGCCCGTGACTTTGCAAAACATATTGTACAAAGGCACAGAAGCAAATGCGGCCCCCAGCATCAGAAGCGCCATGACAATCAGGATTATAACCAGGCGATGATGAGTTATTGGTTTATTTAACATTTTTGATTAAGATTAATTTAAATACAAACCTTGGAACTTTATGAATCCGTTAATTTTTCGCGCTTACGATATTAGAGGCACTTATGATCAGAGTATAAGCCAGCAAGTAGCTTATATCATAGCTTTGAATTTTGCCAAAGCAACTTTAAATTCAAGTAATGATGTAATATATGTGGGGCAGGATTGCAGAATTAGCTCGCAGCAGCTATTTGACGCATTATATCAAGGCTTGCATGAATCTGGGTATAAGGTTATCTGGCTTGGCACGCTGGCAACTCCAATGCTCTACTTTATTGATTATATTAAAAAGCCTAGGGCCAGCATCATGATAACCGGCTCGCATAACCCGAAAGGCGATAATGGCTTTAAAATTTTACACCACAGCCTGCCTTTTTTTGGAGATGAACTAATTAAGCTTAAAGAAATGTGCCTTAGCGATAGTAGTGAGTATTTGCCCAAAGCATCTGGCGCGCAGGCTAATAATATTTATGATGAGTATATCGCCCAATTGCTTGAAGGTATTAATATAGATGCTGACCTTAAGGTAGTTTGGGACCCTGGCAATGGCGCAACTGGCAAGGTCATAGAGATGCTTACTCAAAAGCTACCGAACCGTAATATCTTAATTAATGAAGAAATGGATGGTAATTTTCCTAATCATCATCCCGATCCGACTATTGCTGCCAATCTTGAGCAATTAAAAAATAAAGTACTTTCAACAGGGAGCGATTTAGGGGTAGCATTCGATGGCGATGGCGATAGGATAGGGGTTATCTCAAATACCGGAAATTTTATTTATGCCGATACGCTAATGTGCATCTTCGTGAAGGATATTTTGAGCAAAAATCCAGGGGCAAATTTTGTTTTTGATATAAAAAGTAGCAGTTTGATTGCAGATATCACAGGCAAACTAGGGGGGCAAGCGCATTTGTCTAAAACTGGACATGTTTTTGTTAAAGAAAAAATGCGCAGCGTTAATGGGCTTTTTGGCGGCGAGCTAAGTGGACATCTCTTTTTTAACGATAGGTATCATGGCTACGATGACGGAGTTTATGCAGCCCTAAGGCTGATGGAGGTTTTAAGTTTAGCTAAAGAGAGCCTGCAGGAAATGGTCGATAAGCTTCCCGAAACTTTCACTATTCCTGAGCGCAGGATCAAGGCTAGCAATAAGTTTCAGATCGTCCAGAATATCAAGAAAGATTTGCTAGAGCAGGGCATTGAATTTGATGATCTTGACGGCATTAAGGTGTCAAGCCAAGAGGGCTGGTGGTTGCTTCGAGCCTCCAATACAGAGGAATATTTAGTGCTACGCGCAGAGAGCTTTTCGCAAGAAAGGCTAGATGATTTGCTAAACCAGGGGCTTTTATTGTTGCAAAAACACATTCCCGCTGCTAGATAATTAAAGGGCATGACATAAATCATAGTAATGATAGTTGCGAAAAGTTATGACTTATGCTAATATTGCATTGGCTATTTAAAAAATTAATAACTACTTAAAAAAAACTTATGTCTAATTTAGTTGAAATTAAAAACATCCTTTGGCCTATTGCAAATAGAGAATTGAAGAAGTTCTTACCAATGGCCTTTATGATGATGTGTATTTTGTTTAATTACTCTGTCTTGCGCTCAATTAAAGACAGCTTAATAGTTGTGCAGATTGGTGCAGAAGCTTTAGGCTTCATGAAGCTTTATATAGTTTTGCCTTCAGCGATTATCTTTATGATAGTTTATGCAAAATTATGCAATATCATGAGCACCAAAAGTGTTTTCTATGCTATATCTACATTTTTTATAGCATACTTGCTGCTTTTTGCCTTGCTACTTTACCCTTATCCAGAAATGTTTCACCCTAATAGCGATTATATTGCGGCATTAAGTACTGAGCATATTAGATTTCAGTGGTTTATTAAAATTATTGGCAAGTGGAGCTATGCAAGTTTTTATGTTATGGCTGAGCTTTGGGGTTCAGTAATGATGTCATTACTTTTTTGGCAATTTGCTAATAGCACAACCAAAACTGAAGAAGCCAAAAGATTCTACTCGATGTTCGGCATGCTTGGGAATATAGGACTTTTGATAGCTGGCTTTGTTTTAGGAATACAGCTGCCAGACGCTATTGCCACAACGCAAATTAAGGTTTTGATCACTGCATTTAGCGCATTTGTGATAATGGTGGTTTATTACTATATTAATGAGTTTGTTCTAGCAGATCCTGCTTATGCACCAGCGGCTCCTAAAACTAAAAAATCCAAGCAGAAGCTTTCTTTAGGCGAGAGTTTTAAGTTAATTTTTTCATCAAAATACCTTGGCTTGATTGCGGTTTTAATTTTTGCCTATGGCGTATCGATAAATTTAGTTGAAGGCGTATGGAAAGCTAAGGCAAAAGAGCTTTATCCAACGACTGAAGAATATCAGCAGTTTATGGGCTATTTTCAAACGGTACAAGGAATTGGGGCTATCATCTGCATGATTATCGGGAGCAATATTTTGCGTAAAGTTTCATGGAAAACAGCAGCAATGTTTACGCCTTTAATGATCTTATTTACAGGTCTTGGCTTTTTTGGCTTTATACTTTTTGACAAAGCTGCGGCGTTGTATTTAGCTGCTTTCTTTTCAGGAGGACCTTTAGCTTTAGCAGTAAGTATGGGCACCTGGCAGCAGGTCATTGCAAAAGGCACCAAGTATTCCTTGTTTGATGCTACAAAAGAAATGGCATATATTCCATTGGATGACGAGCTTAAGTCTAAGGGCAAGGCTGCAGTTGATGTGGTAGGCGGCAGATTGGGCAAGTCTGGAGGAGCTGCGATTCAATCAAGCTTTTTCTTTTTATTTCCTTTACTCACATTTACTGATGCGATACCTTATTTTGCGGTGATATTCTTTGTTATCGTGTTGCTGTGGCTATATTCTATTTCCAAGTTGAGTGTTGAGTATAATAATCGTTTAGCTGAGCCTAAAAGCGACTAAACGAGGTTAAAAATAGCAATTATAAAAAATAATAAGGACTCCAAACTTCAAGACATTGAGGAATTATCAGAAAAACATGAGCAGACTGAAGATAAGAATCTCTTTAATACCTCGCTGATAAAAGATAGATTCAAACATGGAATTACTGCTGATCTAAAGCTCAGAAAAGCGAAGCCTGAACTTAAAGAGCCAGAAGTTAAAAAGCCAGAACTTGACCCTACTAAACAAATGATTGAATTGCTCAAAGAACTGATCTTGAAAGTTGAGCAAATAAACATCGAGCAAGAAGCCCCCACTAGAACAGCTTGCTGTTTAGTTGCGGGAGTATGTCACTACGTCTGAGCCGAACGTTATCATTATTAGAAAAAAGCCAAGAAAAATTAAATTCAGGTCAAAAGGAGTTGTTAGCTAATCTTGATTCTATAATGGAGTTGCAAGATTCAATTGATGGATACGACAGTATGCAGCAATTCTTGACAAAAGCTAAGAAAACAATTGAAAATAGAAATAAGAATTATCTTGAAACATTTGAGGAGACAATTTCTACATATACGAAAGATCTTAGCGAATTAGCAGCAGATGATTCTAAAAGTCCTGATGACCCGCGGCAAGAGTCAATTTAAGATTCTCGTGCTGAAAAGGTTCAGGTTTGCTTTCGAAGAATATTCAAAGTTTCAAGAAGCAGAAGGATATACATCGCATCTTCTTGATACTCTTTATGATATTACTGATGAGAAAAAGACAAGCGACCATACCCGCGGCGTCTTGACTGGTTATGTAGATAATTCTTCAAAACAGAGTTTTATATAGAGTTTTATCATTAATTTTCTTATCTAAAAATGCATTTCTAGAAGTGCTTTTCTAGAAGCGCTTTTCTAATTAAGACAGGGCGCGATCGGCTGGTGAATAAAAAGATTTGCGAAAGATTTATGCAGTAGTTATATGCTTAAAAGAATTCTACTCTTTCATCCTTGAATGAACCTTCAACAAAAGGTATAATTTGATCTGATTCAAATATATAAATACCGCTCATCAATGAATATTAAAAACTATACGCTAGGAATAACTTGGTTTATTTTGCATTTATTTTGCAGCACAACTAACGACCTGATATCTAAGTATGTTGGCGGTAATTTGCATAGCTTTGAGATATCTTTTTTCCGCTTTTTCTTTAGCGCTATAGGCTTAATGCCATTTATTTTGTATCAAGGAGCAAGTAGCATAAAAAGTTATAATTTGTTTATCCACTTTATTCGTGGAGCGCTGTTATTTCTTGGAATCACCGCATGGACATATGGACTTTCTTTTACTCATGTTAGCACAGCAACTGTCATTAGTTTTTCAATACCAATATTTACTCTAGTAATGGCAACTTTTTTCCTTGAGGAAAAGATTTTATGGCAAAGATGGCTAGTTACTATAATTGGCTTTATCGGCATTGTAATTACCTTAAAGCCCAATGCTAGCGACTTTAATCCTGAAGTTCTAATTTTTGTTGTTGCAGCGATAAGTTTTGCGGCATTAGATATAATAAATAAAAAATTTGTCATTCAAGAGTCCATGATATCAATGATGTTTTACTCTTCAGCTATTACAGCTGCTCTATCGATAATGCCGGCTGTTTATTATTGGCAAACTCCCACGTGGCACGACTTGCTATTGCTGTTTATTCTTGGGGCTATAAGCGCAAATCTGATTTTATTTTTCATATTAAAAGCCTTTGCTTTAGTTGATGCAACGGCTATTGCGCCTTATAGATATTTGGAGTTAATTATTTCCTCATCAGCAAGTTATTTAATATTTGGCGACTTGCCGCCGAAAACTACTTTATATGGAGCGTTAATTCTAATTCCTTCAACTTTATTTGTAATTTATTCTGAGAATAAAGAATGCCAAGAACGCGCGGTATGAACAAATTCACAGTAGCGTTAATAACTAGCCTGGTCAATATATTTGAATGGTATGATTATGTGCTATTTGGCTTATTTGCCCAGACCATCGGCGATAAATTTTTTCCAAGCGACCAGCCGGAAGCATCTCTACTTAATGCATTTTTAGTGTTTGCAATTGGCTATCTAATAAGACCAATTGGGGGCGTGGTTTTTGGCGTGATTGGTGATAAGTTTGGCAGAAAGGTGGTTCTTAGCAGTTCGGTGATGTGCATGTCAATACCAACTTTTATCGTGGGAATACTGCCAAGCTACGAAACAATAGGAATCAGCAGCGCAATTATCATGGTTGTCATTCGTCTTCTTCAGGGACTTGCCATTGGAGGGGCGCTGACAGGATCGGTCTCATTTATCGTCGAGCATGCGCCAAAGCAGCACAAGGGCCTGGCTGCGAGTCTGCCTATGGCAGGTATATGCATAGGGATTTTGCTTGGATCTAGCATCTCTTACATTACAAGCAATCTTTTAACTAAGGCGCAATTTGCTCAATGGGGATGGCGCATACCTTTTTTGCTTGCCGCTTTCATCATGCCAGTTGGATTTTACATACGTAAATATGCTAGCGAAACTCCTGAATTTAATTTAAACAAAGAAGCAGGCCTTATTGAAAAATTTCCGATAAGAACAATTTTGAATAATTACAAAAGCAGCATTCTGATTTCAATTTTTTTAAATGCTGCTGGCTCAGTATTATTTTACTTTCAGGTTATCTATATTTCTAATTACTATAAATTACAGCGCAACTTTGATCATGCCGATGTTGATATGCTGGTGAATATTTCTTATATTTTAATGGCAGTAGCTGCCTTACTTGGAGGATATTTATCAGATAGAGTTGGGCGGCTTAGGTTTTTTGCTTTGATAATGCTATTGATAGCAATTTTGATATTTCCAATGGTGAATTATTTAATGACAGGCGCTTTTTACCAAGTGGTTGCAGCCCATATTGTGCTATCGAGTTTAGCAGCTTTATATATAGGTTCTGAGCCTGCGCTGCAATGTGATATTTATCCTTCTAATATTAGAAACACAGCTCTATCTATTGCTTATAATATCGCTACTAGCATTTTTGGGGGGACCGCTCCTTTTGTGATGCAGATTCTAGCAAGCAACCCATCAGCCTCTTTATATCCTTGCGCTGGCTATATGCTGCTGTGTAGTTTTTCTGGATTGCTGGCTTTAAGGATGCTTATTAGTAGATAAGTTAATTACCAAATGCAGCCGTAAAGCCCCTAGTTTTAACTATGGGGATATAAGGCTAAAACGTTATGGACAAAGAGATAGGATTATGCCATC
>CAMCJU010000028.1 GCA_945875085.1 Candidatus Phycorickettsia trachydisci | reverse complement strand
CATACTGATCTAATTATTTCTTTGAGCCTCGATTCTACTTCGCCGATTAATATCTTTTTCCGATATTTTGGACAAAATACAATATGATACTTACATGAATATGAAATGTTGTTTTTAGTTTTATACGTTATTTTCATCTCAATAGGATAATATAATCCTATCTCTTAGTCCATAACGTTTTAGCCTTATATCCCCATATAGTAAATTAGGGGCTTTACGGCTGCATTTGGTAATTAGTAATATCCTAATGGCGGTCAATCAACATATGCTATCGTGATAAAAATATTCTGCTTATAAGGTGCTGTCATCCAGGGCGATGGTAAAATTTTATACCTACATATAGTATGTCAAGCTAAAAAAGTAATATATTTAGTTTTTTTAGGTATTGGCGTAGCGCTATTTTATGGTTAATATAAAGAATCAAGAAGTTATATTTAGCAACAAAATTTTATTTAAACTAAAAACATTTATGTCTAAAACTACATCCAGTACGTCAAATTTTAAGTTCGCTATTAAGCAAGATAAGAGCAGAAATAATTTGCTATCAGATTTTGGTAAAGCCGTATTGCTTGACAGGTATCTGCTAGATGGAGAAGATTTTCAGGACTTGTTCTCCAGGGTTGCGGATTATTTTGCCGATGATCAGCAGCACGCTCAAAGATTATATGATTATATGAGCAAGTTATATTTCATGCCGGCAACCCCTGTGCTGAGCAATGGAGGGACCAAAAGAGGCATGCCAATTTCATGTTTTTTAAATGAAACTGACGATAGCCTTGCGGGAATTGCTGACCTTTGGTTTGAAAACATATGGCTGGCTGCCAGGGGCGGGGGTATTGGTAGTTATTGGGGCAGCGTGCGTTCAATCAATGAAAAAGTTGGCATTAACGGCAAAACTTCAGGGATAATACCGTTTATCAAAGTGCAAGATTCTTTGACCTTGGCTATTTCTCAAGGCTCTTTGCGCAGGGGTAGTTCGGCAGTATATTTGCCGGTCGAGCATCCCGAGATAGAAGAATTTATCGATCTTAGAAAGCCAACAGGGGGTGATGTCAACAGGCGCTCTCTTAACATCCATCACGGCATTGTTATTAGCGATAAATTTATGCAAGCAGTAGAAAGTGATGGGCCTTGGGACTTAATTAGCCCTAAAGACGGTAAAGTTGTCTCTACTATCCAGGCGCGAGATTTATGGATCAAGATCTTAACAACCAGGATGGAAACAGGAGAGCCATATATTCTTTTTATCGATGCGGTTAATAGGAGCATTCCTGAGCATCATAAAAAGCTAAACTTGCTGGTGAAAACCTCCAATTTATGTAGCGAGATAACTCTTCCAACTGGTTATGACCATTTGGGCAATAAAAGAACAGCGGTTTGTTGCCTATCTTCATTGAATTTGGAATACTTTGATCAATGGAAGGATGATGAGGTTTTCATACTAGATGTCTTAAGATTTCTGGATAACGTCCTGCAGGACTTTATTGATAACGCCCCTGAGAGTATGAAAGATGCCAAATACTCTGCCGCGCGCGAAAGAAGTATTGGCCTTGGCGTTATGGGCCTGCATTCATTTTTGCAATCACGTAATGTGCCAATCGAATCGGCGATGTCGAAAGTTTGGAATAAAAATATTTTTGAGCATATCTCCAAGCAAGCTTCTAGCGGTTCGCGCATTTTGGCCGAAGAAAAGGGCAGCTGCCCTGATGCGCTCGAAGGCGGCGTAGTATCTCGCTTTAGTAATATTACTGCTATTGCGCCAACTGCTTCGATATCAATTATCGCTAATAATTCATCCCCTGGAATAGAGCCATATGCAGCTAATAGCTTTACCCAGAAAACTTTATCTGGATCATTTGTCGTGCGAAACAAAAACTTGGAAAAGCTACTGGAGTCAAAAGGGCAAAACAATGAAAAGATCTGGTCTTCTATCGCTCTAAACGAAGGCTCCGTGCAGCATTTGGACTTTTTCTCAAGTCATGAAAAATTGGTTTTTAAAACCGCCTATGAAATAGATCAGCGCTGGCTAATCGAGCTTGCGGCAGATCGGGCCCCTTTTATTACTCAGGCACAATCTCTAAATATTTTCCTGCCAAGCGATGTGCATAAAAAAGTTTTGCATGAAGTGCATTTTATGGCTTGGAAAATGGGAGTTAAAAGTATGTATTACTTGCGCGCATTTCAGTCAATCCAGCGTGCTGAGAAGTCTTCCGCTACTGCAAAGTTTGAAATTGTATCGGAAAAATACGACGAATGTCTTTCTTGTCAATAATAATTTAATAACAATTTTTAGGTATTTTTTATGTCATTACTACAAGCAAGCAAGGCTTATAAGCCTTTTAATTATCCTTGGGCTTACCAGGCCTGGCTTACGCAACAGCGCATGCACTGGCTTCCTGAGGAGGTCAATATGGCAGATGATATCAAGGATTGGAAATATAACCTGACTGATGGCGAAAAGCATCTATTGACGCAAATTTTCAGGTTCTTTACGCAAGCAGATATCGAGGTGAATAACTGCTACATGAAGCAGTACTCCAGAGTATTTCAGCCGGTAGAAATCAACATGATGCTGGCGGCTTTTTCTAATATAGAAACTATTCACATCGATGGTTACTCGAAATTAATTGAAACTATCGGCATGCCAGAAACCGAATATCAAGCCTTTTTGAAATATAAAGCCATGCGGGATAAGTATGATTATATGCAAAAATTTGATGTTGATTCTAAGGAAGGAATTGCCATGACTTTGGCTGTTTTTGGAGCTTTTACCGAAGGTTTGCAGCTGTTTGCCTCATTTGCTATTTTGCTAAATTTTCCAAGATTTAACAAAATGAAAGGCATGGGGCAGATAGTGACCTGGTCAGTGCGCGATGAAACATTGCACACTAATTCAATTATAAAGCTCTTTAAAACTTTTATTCACGAAAATCCTGAAGTATGGAACGAAAATCTTAGAAGCAATTTATACGAAGCTTGTGCGACCATTGTGCACTTTGAAGATGCTTTTATAGATTTGGCCTTTGAAGTTGGTGATGTTCAAGGCTTAACAGCTCGTCAGGTTAAGCAGTACATACGCTATATAGCAGACAGAAGGCTTATTCAATTGGGCTTGCGCGAAATATATATGACAGATGAGAATCCGCTCACATGGCTTGATGAGTTATTAAACGGCGTTGAGCATACTAATTTTTTTGAAAACAGAGTTACTGAATATGCCAAAGCCTCAACCAAGGGCACATGGGACGATGTATTTGGCGCATCTCTACTTTAGCATCTCTACTCTAGCATTTGTTTGTCAGTATAAAGCTGACAAGCGGTTTGATAAAATGCAATCGCCTGATCGATAATTTTTGCATCGAATTGCTCTGCTGGAGTTTGCTCTTTTGTATTTATATCAAAAACTCTTGGTTTTTTCTGAGGCGTTAAAATGACTAGCTTATTATTTTTTAAGTAACCAAGCATTTGATAAGTTGCAATAAAAGCCCTGTCAGCTGGATAATTTAATACGTCTTGGCCGAAAAACTTTGTTGTATAGTCGAATCCTAAGATGCCAAGGAGTGTAGGTAAAACGTCAATTTGGCTGCTTAACGTAGTAACTGTCCGTGGCGCAATTAAATCAGGGGCATATATAAATAATGGAATATGATATTTAGCTACTGGTAGATTGGTTTTTCCAGCACTTGACGCGCAATGGTCTGCAACAATAACAAATATCGTATTACTGAACCAAGGTTTGGTTTTTGCCTCGTTTATGAACTTTCCAATCGCATAATCGCTGTATTTGACCGCGGCTGCTCTGCTGCTGCCAGATTTTAAATCGATGCGTCCTTCAGGAAAATCGTAAGGTCGATGATTCGATGTGGTAAGCACGACAGAGAAAAAAGGCTTTTGGGCTATAGAGTCAAAATATGTTAGTGATTTTTTAAAGATATCCTCATCTGCCACTCCCCAGACATTTGCAAAAGTTATTTCATCGCTTTGCAAATCATTTCTGTCGATAAAGTGATAGTTATTTTTGGTAAAAAAACTTAGCATGTTATCAAAGTATCCATATCCTCCATAAATGAAGCTGACATCATAGCCTTGGCTTTTAAAAATGCCGCTAGCATTAAAGACTGGCTCGTTATTTGGGCGACGAATAATTGAGGCTCCAGGAGTTGGTGGCACTGAAAGCAATAGCGCCTCAAGTCCTCTGATTGTTCTAGTTCCTGTAGCATAAAAATTGGTAAAAAATATACTCTCATCCGCAAGCTTATCTAAGTAGGGCGTTATGTTTGTGGTATTGCCAAATTTTGCCATAAATTCGGCGCTAAGGCTCTCGACTATAATCATCACTACGTTGTGGTTGTTATGCGCGCCTCCGGAGTTGCCGCGTCCGGAGTTGCTCCTTGTGATGTTGAAACCTTGCGGTGCTATAAATTTTTGGTTAGGTTGGAGAATATGGGCCTTTGTTATTTCTAGAGCTTTGTTGCTACCAAGCGTAGGGTAGAATTTTACATAATCTAAAGAGCTGCTGCTCCATGCGCTAAATAACTCGTGCAGGCCGTTTTTATTTAACTCGCATACATAAGCGTTATTGCTAAAATGGACCTTTTGGCTATTATGGAAATTAAATGCCAGCGCGCAAAGTAACAAGGAGATTACCCAGCTGGTTAAATGAGCTTTAATGCCAAAACTATAGTTTTTTGATTTGAAGTTTGCTCGCAGCTTCAGGCTTAGCAATAAAAACAAAGCCGCGCCAATTATAATTGCAAAAATAGGCAACTCCTGCTTAATGGTGCCAATAATTTCGTGAGTATAGACTAGATAATCAACAGCAATGAAGTTAAATCTTGTAGAAAACTCGTCCCAAAAAATTATTTCCGCAATCGAGGCAAGGTAAATAATCAAGGAAAAAAGGCAAAACCCTAGTAAATCCAACAAAGCTGAAAAACGTTTATTTAATAAAGTAGCAACGCCTTGATATGCAAAAAAAACAGGCATTATGTAGAGCAGGGATACTAAGTCATTAAGCAGGCCAATTGGCAAGATTTCAAATAAGTTTATGTAAGTGACTTGGCTATGAGCGATTCCATATATTGTTAAAATTATTCTAGTCCCAAGGCTATAGCCTAGATATAATAGACAAAAGGGGTAACCTACGAATTGTGATGCGCGCATAAATTTGCATTTGATCTGATTGCTACATTATACTATAGTTGGTTGTGGCTGAGAATACAAACTCATAACTTGAAAAATCCTTAATTTTTAAAATTTTCGCAATGGACAATAATACAAATTTCCTAAAAATACTAGATGATATTAATCAAAGTACATGGCCTTTTATCGAAGCAAAACGCATTCTTGAAAAAATCAATCACCAGCTTCCGGAAAAGGGTTATGTGCTTTTTGAAACTGGATATGGCCCTTCTGGCTTGCCCCATATTGGTACTTTTGCAGAAGTGGCCCGCACGACGATGGTTCGCAACGCTTTTGCAAAAATATCCGACATGCCAACGCGGCTTTTTTGTTTTTCCGATGATATGGATGGTTTGCGCAAAGTTCCTAGCAATATCCCGAATCAAGAAATGCTGGCGCAATACATCGATATACCATTGAGCAGCGTGCCTGATCCTTTTGCTAAAACAGCAAGCTATGGAGAGTATATGAACAATAAACTCAAATCTTTTTTAGATAGATTTGGTTTTGACTATGAATTTCAAAGCGCAACTGATTGGTACAAAAGCGGCAAGTTTGATCATATGATGTTTCGGGTATTAGAAAAGTATCAAGAAATCATGGATATAATGTTGCCATCATTACGCCACGAGCGTCAGCAGACATACTCTCCTTTTTTGCCGATATGCCCTAAAACTGGCAAAGTGCTGCAGGTATCTATAATCGAGCGCGATCTTGCCAATGGTTTGGTTAGCTATATTGATAATGGAGAAAAAATTTGGGTCCCAGTAACTGGAGGTAGGTGTAAATTACAATGGAAGCCTGACTTTGCAATGCGCTGGGCTGCTCTGGGGGTAGATTACGAGATGTACGGCAAAGATCATCGCCCGAATGCAGAAATTTATAGTAAAATTTGTCAGGTCTTGCAAGGACAAAGTCCAGTGCAGTTTTTTTATGAATTATTTCTTGATCAGAATGGGGAAAAAATCTCCAAATCTAAAGGCAATAGCATTGGCGTTGAAGATTGGCTTAAGTATGCACCTGCCGAATCGATGGCGCTTTTCATGTATAATTCGCCAGCAAAAGCTAAGCGTTTGTATTTTGATGTTATTCCAAAATGCGTTGATGAGTATTTGATTTTTAACCAGAAGTATCATCAAGATCAAGATCAGCTCAGTCGCCTGAATAATCCAATTTATCATATTTGCAACGCTCAAGTGCCTAAAATCCAAACCTATGGACTGAGCTTTAGTTTGTTGCTAAATTTAGCCTGCGCCTGTAATCCTGATAATAAAAATGTCCTTTGGGGCTTTATTGCAAAATATGCCCCCCTAGCTAACCCTAGTAGTGATGCGTTTTTAGATAGTCTTGTGGATCATGCTATTAGATATTACGATGATTTTGTTAAGCTTAAGAAGGATTATCTCCAACCCACGCCAAAGCATGTTGAAATTTTGAGCCAAATATCTAGCCAGTTAAGCAAGCTTGACCAGGAAAATAGCAGCGCGCAAGATATTCAAGACAGCATTTATGACATAGGTATGCAAAGTGGTTATGATAATCTAAGATTGTTTTTTGCTGATTTATATCAGATTTTATTGGGGCAGACTCAGGGGCCGCGCTTGGGCTCTTTTATAAAATTATATGGTATAATAGACACACAAAGCCTGATAAGTAGCAAAATAAACAAAAAATAATCTTTTATAAAATAATTTCAAGCAAAAGGGTTGAAAAGTGTCCCTGAACACTATATTCTCAAGGTAAATCTATGTTTAAACTAATTTTAAGGTCATCATTATGAACAAAGAGACATTTGTGAGCTTTTTAGCTTCGGAGTTTGATATTTCAAAAAAGGAAGCGGAGAAGGTTATTAATACTTTCACAGAAGGAGTTATTAAAGCAATAAGCAAAGGAGAGTCGATTGCCTTAGTGGGTTTTGGTAGCTTTTATTCAATCGATATTAAAGCAAGAGAAGGGATCAATCCTAAAACCAGAGAAAAAATGCAAATCAAGGCTTACAAGCAGCCAGGCTTTAAGGCTGGACAAAAATTAAAAGATGCCGCTAATAACGTTAGCTAAACTCTTTTAGCATGGCTATTATTAGGTTATCTGAAAAAACTATCAATCTTATAGCGGCCGGAGAGGTAGTGGAACGCCCTGCGTCTGTTGTTAAGGAATTAGTTGAAAATAGTATTGATGCTGGCTCTAAAAATATCGAGATTTATTTAGAGCAGGCTGGTAAAAATTTGATAGTTATTAGCGATGATGGACGCGGCATCCCTAGGGACCAGATGTTACTTGCTGTTGAAAGGCATGCAACATCTAAGCTCGATGAGCTTGATATTTTAAATATTGAGTTTCTTGGCTTTAGAGGGGAAGCTCTCTCATCGATTGCCTCTGTTAGTAAGCTTAGTATTACTAGCAAATCTGCAATAAGCCAAACTGCTTATAAACTCTACTTTCTTGATAACAAGCCCGTTATTACAGAATCTGTTTGTCAGATAGGCACTAAAATAGAAGTTAGAGATTTATTTCACTCCATACCAGCTAGGTTGAAGTTCCTCAGAAGCAATCAAACGGAGCTCTCAAGTTGTGTTGAAGTGGTCAAGAAGCTAGCACTCACTAGTCCTTTAATTGCAATTACCCTTATTCATGAATCAAAAACTTTGCTTAAGCTGGAAGCGACAAGCGATATTAAAGTGCGTATTCGGCAGGTTTTAGGTCAAACATTTATCGACAATAGTATTGCAATCGATCTATCGCATGATTTTCTCAAGGTCTATGGGTATGTCAGTATGCCTACCTATCACAAAGCAAGTTCAGAAGAGCAATTTACATTTGTCAATAGCAGGCCGGTCAAAGACAAGTTAATAAGTGGCTCTTTGAAGGCCGCATATCAAGATTATATTGTGCAAGGCAGATTTGCGCCTTTGGTGCTATTTCTAGAGGTGCCTTTTAGGTTAGTCGATGTTAACGTCCATCCTGCAAAAAGTCAGGTGCGATTTCAAGATTCTGGCAAATTGCGAAATGCCATAGTCCATGCAATACGCAGTAGTATAGATGGTAATATTAAAGTTGCAACTACTTTTGCAGACAGGGCAATAAATTACTTTACGCCTAGTTTTGGCGGCTCTAAGCCTTTGGCGCCAACGCATTGGAGCTCTTTGTTAGAACAAGATAGGTCATATAAGACAGCCTATCTTGCAGATGAGCGTCAGCTTGGTTTGGAGGCCCCCCGCCAAGCCGCGCAAGGACCGTCGTCGGCTGCTTTTTGTGATGCCTTGGGGAAAGATCTTGTAGATGAGCCTGCCGCAGAAAATTTATTGCAAGATTTTCCTTTAGGATTTGCGCGCGCTCAAGTGCATAATAATTACATTGTTGCGCAAACTCTAGACGGAATGATCTTGGTAGATCAGCACGCCGTGCACGAAAGGATAGTTTACCAAATGCAGCCGTAAAGCCCCTAATTTACTATATGGGGATATAAGGCTAAAACGTTATGGACTAAGAGATAGGATTATGCCATCCTATTGAGATGAAAATAACGTATAAAACTAATAACAACATTTCATATTCATGTAAGTATC
>CAMCJU010000027.1 GCA_945875085.1 Candidatus Phycorickettsia trachydisci | reverse complement strand
AGTTTATGATAGCCCTGTGTGGTTGATTTTGGCGAGCAAACTATCGAGACTTGATCGGGAAGGGCGCGAAAAATAGTGCCATTAGTCTCAATTTGAATCCTAAAGCCCGCACTTAAAAGATCGAAGCACAAAGGGGCAATTGATTGACGCAGCGGCTCTCCTCCGGTTATTACGACTAAATCAGTAGCTAGATCGCTTTTGAAATCGTTGATCTTTGAGATAATTTGCTGGCGGGATAATTTCTCAAAGCTTTCAAACTCTGTATCGCAAAACTTACATGCCAAATTACAGCCACCAAGTCTTACAAAGATGGCCCCATGCCCCACAAAAGGCCCTTCGCCTTGAATGGTCAGAAATATCTCCTGAACGTATAGATCATCGCCAGAGTCTATAATAACACTGCGTATCTGATTTTGGCCTAACAACTTGACCCGCCCTTGACTAGTAAATACATCTTTAAATTGAGACGATTTCTTTTTCCTTTACGCTTACAATCTTCTCAATTTTAGCAATAAATTCATCGGTTATTTTTTGCATCTGCTCGCTAGATACGCGCAATTCATCCTCAGAGATAGCGCCATCTTTTTGGATCTTTTTTAAACTATCAATAATATCTCTACGCACATTACGAACCGATACTTTGGATTCTTCTGCGTATTTAGCAGCAACTTTTACCAGCTCTTTTCTGCGCTCTTCATTTAAAGGAGGAATATTTAAGCGTATCAACTGGCCATCGGAAACAGGGGTAACGCCTAAATTTGCCTCAACTATGGCTTTTTCTACTTGCTTTACTAAAGCTTTATCCCAAACTTGAATGCTAATAGTTCTAGCATCTGGCGTTGAAATACTTGCAACTTGCGTAATGAATTGCTTATCGCCATAAGCATCAACCTGCACGGGCTCAACAAAGCTAGCGGCAGCTCTGCCGACCCTGAGGCCTTTAAGATTATGCTCAAAAGAGCTGATAGCTCCATCCATTTTGGTTTTTGCTAAATTTAGCAATTCTGCTTTTTCCATAAATTAACCTTCAAAAATTTTTGTAAAATTACCTTTGTTGTTCAAAACATTCAACAGATTACCTTTATTTTTAATAGAAAATATCATGATTGGCAAGCTATTTTCTCGCGCCAAAGCAATAGCTGACATATCCATGACCTTTAAATTATCTTCTAGTACTTTTTTATACGTAATGGTTTCAAACTTCGTAGCATCCGAGTAAAGCTTAGGGTCTTTAGAGTAGACGCCATCAACTTGAGTGGCCTTAAGTAAAACTTGGCAATTCATTTCAATGGCCCTTAATACTGCAGCAGTATCGGTAGTAAAAAATGGGTTACCAGATCCAGCAGCAAAAATAACTACGCGCCCTTTTTCAAGGTGGCGCTTAGCTTTGCGCCTGATGTATGGCTCGCAAATCGTACTCATAGGAATTGCCGAGAGCACTCTGGTAATAACGCCGATACTTTCAAGTATATTTTGAATAGCAATCGCATTAATAACAGTTCCTAGCATGCCGATATAATCTCCAGTAGCCCTCTCCATGCCAAAGGCAGCAGCTTGCTCGCCCCTGTATATATTGCCCCCCCCAACAACGATGCTAAGACGCACGCCTGTTTGAGTCAGCTCCTTAATATCTTGGGCGATGCCTTTAATAAATTCAATATCGTGCCCGAATTGCTTATCCCCCATCAGCGCTTCGCCTGAGATTTTCAGTAGTATGTTTTTATAATTTTGCATACTGATGTTTAATAATCTTTATAACAATATATTATCAAATAAGCTCCCCTCAAGATAGGTTTATTTTAATTGATTTTTTAGATCTTCTAGCTCGATCCAGCGCTGCATTTTTTCCTCAAGCATTCTCCTAGCATCCTGAGCGCCAAAAGCAAAAGAATCAAATTTGGCTCTATTGTTGCTAAATAAATCTCCATCTTGCAGCGCAAGTTCCAGAGCGGTTATTTCTTGCTCTAAGGCGTGTATCTCAAGGGGCAAATTCTGCAGTTCACGTTGATATTTATAGGAAAGTTTTTGTGGCTCTGGTCTTTGTGCCTCTGGCTTTTTGGGATCTTTGTTTTTAGCTAAATTTTTATCATCAAGCTCAGTAATTATGCTTTTTCCCCGAGCTACTTTTGTCTCAGGCAAACATAATTTAGTATAATCTTCATATCCCCCTACAATGTCGAGCACTTCTTGATCTTTGCGAAAAATAAGCGATCTATCAACCAGTCTATTTAAAAAATCACGATCATGGCTAACTACAATGCAAGTGCCAGTGTAATCGAAAAGTAGCTCAAGGAGTATCTCAATGGTGTCCATATCAAGGTCATTAGTTGGCTCATCGAGTATCAACAAGCCCCCAGGTTTGATAAGAAGTTTTGCCAATAATAGCCTATTTAATTCGCCGCCCGAAAGGATCGATACTCTTGCGCTAAGCAGCCTTGGATCAAACATAAACTGCTTTAAATATGATGCGGCATGAACTACTCTACCACCAAGCTCAATGTAGTAAGATCCGCTAGGGCAGAGCACTTCTTGCAAAGTAGAATTGAGCTTTATATCTTGCCTGGTTTGCTCAAGGTAAGAAATCTCTAAATTAGAGCCATGCTTAACGCGCCCAATACTAGGGGCCAATTGCTTGGTCAGCAGTTTTAACAATGTGGTTTTTCCAGTGCCATTTGGCCCGATGATGCCAATTTTTTCACCCTTTTTAACCCTGAAGTCAAAATTAGAAACCAGCATCTTGCTATCATCATATCCAAAGCTAATGTTTTGGGCCTCGATAATAAATTGGGTTTTTTTAGCTTCATCAAGAGAAGTTTGAATTTTTTGCTTAGCATTTAAAACTTGCGCTCTTGCTGAGTGTAGCTTTTGGCGCAAAGAAAACAGTGCAGTAAGTCTTTTTTGATTGCGCTTACGCCTGGCAGAAATGCCTCCAAAAAGCCACTGATTTTCAGCCTGCATTTTTTTATTTAATTTTTGCAATTCGCGCTCTTCTTGCAGCATCATCTCTTCTTGCCAGACCTCAAAATATTTAAAGCCTTTATCAGATTTATGTATGATGCCTCGATCTAGCCACCAAACTTTATTAGTAACGTTGCTTAAAAAACTTCGATCATGAGAAATGCAAACAATAGTTCCTTGATATTTTTTGACGTAATCCTCCAGCCATTCGATCATTCTTATGTCCATATGGTTTGTCGGCTCATCTAGCAACAATAATTGCGGATCGCCCATCAAGGCCTTGGCCAATGACGCTCTGCGCAATTGCCCGCCAGAGAGCTGCAAGAGTTGCTGATCGCCATCAATTTCAAGCTGCGATAGAATTATATCTGCTTTGTATTTTGCTTCTTGCGCCTCTTGACCTAAAATAAAGTTATAGATGCTTTGCTGTTTATCGAGTTTTGGATTTTGATCAAGGTAAGATATTTCAAGCAAAGGGGCGCTGTAGAGTTCTCCGGAGCTGAGTTCATATAAACTACTTATGACCTTAAGCAAACTTGACTTGCCAGATCCATTGCGACCTATAAGGCATATTTTGTCGTAAGGATAGAGATAAAGTTCAGCTGACTGAAAGATTGTTTTATCACCAAAGCTTAAGCCTCCATTTTTGATATAATAAATTGGCGTACTCATAAATTAATTAGAAATTGCTCATGTTAAAATTGCAAGTATAAATATGTTAAAACAACAGCTAAACATCAAGCTTAAACAGAATTTAACGCTCTGCAACAGTCTGCAACAAGGCATTAATATACTGCAAATGTCTAGCCTTGAGCTGCAAGTAGTAATCGCCCAAGAAATGACGATCAATCCATTTTTGCAGCTTGATAACCTTGATGACAATACTATTTTACCAACTCAAGAAGAGCTGATTAATCAAGAATATTATAACCCAGATTCAGATAAACCAGATAGAGATCCTTTTAGCGGCATATCAAATAAAAAATCTTTAAGCGATCATGTTTTAGAGCAAATTAACTTAAGCGATATTCAGCCGCGCAATCTAGCATATTTCTTAGCCCAGCTGCTAGACGATAACGGCTACATTCAGCTTGATTTGCATAAAATATCCCAAGACCTTCAAGTTCCATATCAAGAATTGGATATGCTTATATCAAAGCTGCAAAAGCTTGACCCAGCCGGAGTTTTTGCACGCAATTTATCGGAATGCTTAGAATTGCAGCTAAAAAGTAAGCAAATTTTTGATGCGGTATTTAGCGCTATTCTAGCAAATCTTGATCTTGTAGCGCAGCAAAAGCTCTCTTTGTTGAGTAATTTATGCAAAACCAGCGTCCAGCAAATAGCAGAGAGAATTGGCATTATACAAAAACTAAATCCTAAGCCAGGGGCTTCATTTTCAAGTGAAATATCAAGCTATAAACTGCCCAATATCGTCGTCCAGGCTAGTGGCGATCAAGTTATGGTTAGCCTGGCCAAAACCTGCGCATATAATTTATCATTTAATAAAGATTACTACAAAGCGACCAAGAAACATCAGCAAGAAATGGGGGAGGCTAGCGCAGAGTTTTTAAAACATAGCTATCAAGCGGGCAATCAATTAATTAAAAACATCAAAAAACGCAACGAAACATTACTGGCAGTAGCAGAGCTCCTTACGCATAAGCAAAAAAACTTCTTTTTAAGGGGTATAATGTTTTTTAATCCCGTGACCTTAAATGAAATAGCAGATGAATTAAATGTGGCTCAAAGCACCATCTGCAGAGCTGTTGCCAATAAGTACGTGAAAACTCCATGGGGCGATGTCTATGACATGAAATTCTTTTTTTCCTCGTCAGTTAGCGCTAAAAACCTCAATAGCAAAGTCTCAAGCACTAAGGTTAAGGAGTTAATTCGTCAAATAATAGATCAGGAAGATAGTCCTTTAGGCGATGAAGATATCGTTTTTGAGCTAGCCAAATTTAATATCAAAATCGCCAGACGAACTGTTGGAAAATATCGCGAAAGTCTTGGCATTGCCAAATCTAACTTGCGCAAAAAGCTTTTGTCGAGTTAAAATTTCGTCAAGTTAAAATAATTAAATTATAGTTGACAAATATCTATAAAAATGCTAAAATCATTTCTATTTTATAACCAAAAAAATTTATTTTATGAAGCAAAAGCAAGATAAGGCCAAGGAAGAGGTTCTTCAAGATATGTTGCAAGCAGCAGTCAATATTTTATCAAGTACCGAAACTATTAAGTGATCTAATCTTAGATCGGCAAGAATTGCCTAAATTTCCTGAAATTAATGGGACCTTAGCAGAATATGTTGATTACCAAATGCAGCCTTATATCCCCATAGTTAAAACTAGGGGCTTTACGGCTGCATTTGGTAATTCTTGCTTGAGTTGTGAATCTAGGCCTTTTGTTTCGCTATCAAATTGCTTTTGACATTGCTTTAGCTGTTTTTTTAAGATCTCTTATTTGTATTGATTTTGTCTTCTTTGCTGGGGCGCTATAGTCAAATTCACTTTCATCTTCACTTTCATTTTATTGATCTTCGAGAGCATCGATCTTTGCATTCAAATTTTCTAGCAATTCATCGTAAGTATTCTGCAAATTATTTTTCTTATACGCAGCTTTAAGGCGCAAACTCTCTTGCTTTTCTTTAAGAAAGTTCTCCAGATCTGGGTGTTCAAATTTTTTCTCTTCGATCATGGGCCAGATTTTTTCCTCTAATACTTGATTTTTCATCGTTAACCTTAAATAAATATAATTATCCTAATTTTTATTTTAACAAGATGAGATTTTAATTGCTAGAGTATAAGAGAAAAAATTTTTAGGCAAGAAAGTTGAGAATTTCCCTGGCTTTTGGAGCGGCGGCTCTTCCTCCAGCGCCACCATGATCGACCACAACAGTTACAGAGTATTTGGGTTTATCAAAAGGAGCAAAGCATACAAACAAAGCATGATTTCTTTGCTCCCAAGGAGTAGTTAAAAGATTAAAGTCATCACTTGCATGCTTTTTGGATTGCACCTGAGAGGTGCCAGTTTTGCCAGCTGCTATCATCTTTCCTCTAGCTGCATTTGATGTGCCAGAAGGATGATTAACCGAGCGCCACATTCCTTGATGAATTATCTCAAAATGCTCAGTTGGCACATCAACATAGTGCTGGCTTAAAGTTTGCTGCTGCTTGAGTAGGTAATTGATTTTTTGTCCTTTGTTAGCAATGATGCTGACTAATTGACTTAACTGTAAGGGTGTTGCGGTGATTAGCCCTTGGCCGATTGAAAGATTTAAGGTATTTGCCAGTCTCCAATTTAAAGATAAATTTGATTTTTTAGGCAAAAAGCCAGATGCCTCGTTTGGTAAATCAATGCCGACTTTTTGTCCTAGTCCTAGTTTTTTGGCCATTTTGATAATAGGTTTGTGGCCTATTGTTTTGGCAACGTGGTACATATAATAATTACAAGAACTTCCCAAAGCTTGAAGCATATCTAATGGCCCGTGACCGTGTTTGTTCCAGCAGTGAAAGTGATTGCCTAAAAATCCGCTTGCCTTACAAGCTACTTTGGTTTCTGGCGTAATGCCAGCATCTAAAGCAGCTAATATTGTGACTAATTTAAAGATCGATCCTGGCGGATAAGATGCTTGCAGCGCCTTGTTCAAGAGCGGCAATTTCATATCTGTATTTAAATCTTGCCAATATTCTTGCGAGATCTGATTCCTACTGAAGCTATTAGCATGAAAGCCTGGTGTTGAGACTAAGCTTAGGATTTGCTGATCTTGAAGATCAACAACAATAACGCTGGCACTTAAGTCCTGCATTATCTGACAAACTTGTTTTTGCAAGATATAATCGATGCTTAAGGTAAGGCTTTCTCCCTGAGTGCTACTTGTGTATTGCAGTTGACGTATTATATTGCCATGAGCGTCTACTTCCATTTCTTTGTAGCCGAATTTGCCAACGAGACTTTTGTCGTAATATTTTTCAATACCACTCTTGCCTAATTGAAAATTATCAAGACGTTTGAGATCTAAATCTTCTACTTTAGTAGCGTTTGCTGTGTAGCCTATTGGGTGCGATACTGAGTCGTCTTGCGGGTATAGTCTGACAAGATAGCCAACAATGCCAACAAAATCAAGATCAAAAATTGCCTGTGAGATTAAAACAATCTGCTGCCAAGTTAAATCATTAATTAAAGTTGTGGTATAGGCATTTTTACCAATCTTGCTCCTTATATGATCGCGCTCCAGCAGGCTCAAGTTAAGTAAATTAAAAACCTTTTCTAAACTTGCTTTAGCTTTGGTGGTATGAGATTTATTTAATATCAGCTTGAATTGCTGTTTATTGGATGCTAGGGCTATGCTATTACGATCAAATATTTCTCCTCTAAGAGGGGGAAGAAGTGTGGTTGCGATACTATTTTTCTTAGAAAGTAATGAGTATTTATCGTGTTTTATTAGCTGCAAATAAGCCAGTCTAGTGGCGATAAGACCAAGTAAAGTTATTTTAAAACCGCTTAAAATAAACTGACGACGAGTGATTAAAAAGTTTCTAAAAATACTTTGATGTTTCATAAGCTATAGCAGCAAAACACCATAATTTATCTATATTTTACTATACCTTTGAGCGTATAATTTAGTAAAAACCAAGTATCAATTTGATTTTCAGGCTTTGATAAATTGATATTTTTATCAATTTCCGTCTGCATCACGTTGCTTAAGATAGTAAATCCAAGATTTAATGCAGGAATATAGCCGCTTTCACTCCTGACTCCTGCAGCTTTGCCAGAATGATAATACATAACGTTTTTATCATCAAGGTTAACGATAAAAATACCATAACCGACTTTTTGCTCAGGATAATGATCTATAGGGGCGTCAAGGTAAGGGGTTATCATTTTTTTATATGCAGCTTTGCTAATTACTTTGCCGTGATGTAATTTGTAATGCCATTTTGCAAAGTCTTCTGTGGTGGTAATAATTCCTCCATCGGCAAATGGCGCAAAAAAGAAATCCGTATCGGCCTTTTTAAAAGTAAATTTATCATTTTTATAGCTGGCGAAGTAAAGCTCTGGATATTTTGTAATTACGCCATTGCGATAGTCTATTGCCTCCTGCAAAGATGCCATATGCGTATGCTTCATTCCAAGGGGGGTGAAAAATTCTTTATTTAAATAATCTTTTAAACTAAGGCCAGTTGCAGCTTCAATAATCATGCCAAGCAAAACATATCCAGTATTGCAATAAGTATACTTCTGTCCAGGATGCTGAGATGCTAATTGGTAACTAGCGGCAAAATGCAAAATATCTTTATTAATTTCCTCATGAGTTTTGCTGGAATCAATTTTGGCATTGAAGATATATTCTTTGATACCGCTACTATGAGTAAGCAGGTGATGTATTGTTATCTTGTCTAGCCATTTTGGAATTTCAATACCGCTACTGCTATTATCGCCTAGCAGCCAAGCCTTTGAGGTTTTTGGAAAATGCTTAGCAAGAGTGTCGCTAACTTTAAGCTTGCCAGTTTCTTCGAGCCTAAGGATTGCAGCGGCGATAACATTTTTAGTTCCAGATGCAACAAGCATCTCTTGATCGGGCTTTAGTTTGGTTTTATTTACTACCTCAAAATAACCCGATGCACCTTTGAGTAAAGTTTTATTTAGATGTGTAAATTCGTACGCCCCATTAAAATCAGGATTTGCCATATTAAACTCTTGAACCAAGCTAGATACTTTGGCTTTTAAAGGATCTTTAGCAGATATGCTTGATGCACCTGCGCTAATTAAAGCAACAAGAAATGCTACTCTAGCAATTATTTTCATGCTTATTGTTTTATTTGCTGTTATTTAAATTTTTCATTGCCTCTGGAGTTAGCATGATGTTT
>CAMCJU010000026.1 GCA_945875085.1 Candidatus Phycorickettsia trachydisci | reverse complement strand
ACCGCCATATTCCCCTGATTTGAATCCGATAGAAAAATTCTGGGCTAATATGAAGCGATGGATTAAGGATAAAATTATAGAATTTTCTGAACTGTATGATGCTATTGTTGCTTTCTTTCAATTCTCTATTACAACCTAATTTACTATATGGGGAGTATGTCAACAATCAAGACGACTTATTGTCTATAATACAATTGTGCTATAGTTGATACTAATTAATAAAAAAATATGCATATGAAAAAACTATCGAAAATAATTTTGCTTAGCGCTTGCGGCTTTATCTTGGCCAGCAGGAACGCTCTGGCTGATTTAACAACAGATGAAAAAAAGACATTCTATTTTAGCATTGGCTTTAGCATGCTAAAGCCAGCTGCAACTAACAAGGATCAATTCATTGCAAAAAATATCCCATCAAGTAATAAGACTTTCTCTTCGCCTGATGTTGTGATTGGCTATCCAAAGAAAAATATCATCACGCCATTTGTAGCTATTGGTTATTATGTAAAAGATAATTTAAGACTTGAGGCGGCATTTATCAGGCCATTTATCAAAGATGCGCAAATCAATCAAAGATTTGAGCTTAAAAATGACAATGATAATAATGATGCCGCGTTTGCAAGTAGAGAAGTTCAACATAGCGCAAATATCAATTTAGGACAATTAAGAGTCTATTTCGATGGACTTCCCATCAAAGAATATGGCTCACTTTATCTAGCAGCAGGAGCTGGTTTTGGTCAAATACAAACTACCAGATTTACACAAGCTATAAGCGCTAATAAAGAGACTCTTACAAAATACTCGCCGAACTGGATGCTGGGCTGCGGGGCAAATGTAAATATCGCGCAAGGAATTAAATTTGGCTTAGGCTATGAATTTCAAAATTTTGGTAAAGGTAAGAAACCAAGCGACACCTTTTTAATAACTTATCAGTCAAGAAGCTTCAGAGGCTCTAGCGCCACTTTAAGACTAATATACGATATCTAAAAACTATCCTAGAAATGTCCAAAGTCTCTGAGCAGCAAATTGCGTCAGACCCTGCCCTTTCAATATGGCTGAGCGCATCAGCTGGCACCGGGAAAACAAAGGTATTGACCGATAGAGTTTTGCGCTTGTTGATAAAAGAAGTAGATGCGCGCAAAATCTTATGTCTAACATTTACCAATGCAGCTGCTAATGAAATGAAAGAGCGGCTTTATCACAGGATTAGCAAATGGGCGAGTTCTTGTGAGCAAGAACTTAAGCTGCAGCTGGAGATGTTAACAGGACAGGCTCCTACAAACAAAGAAATAGCCAGGGCAAAAAATCTGCTATCGCAATACCTGCAAACCAGCAATAATTTAAATATCTATACAATACACTCGTTTTGTCAGAAAATACTAAAACAATTTCCTCTTGAGGCTGGAATTTCCCCAAGTTTTAAAATTATAGATGAGCTGGGGGAGCAAAAGAATTTCTCTTTAATTAAACAAGCTTTGATAATAGATCCATTACTTGAGCAACTAAATACAGCTATTTTAGGCCAAATGCATGAGACAAAATTTGATGAGCTAATTGGGGAGATTCTAGAGCAGAAAATAAAATTTAAATATTTATTCGAAAAGTTTACTGCTAAGGCTGATTATAAAAATTATTTGCAAGAGACTTTAAAGCTAGATGAATTAGATACGTTTAGCTACCTAAGGCAAACGCAAGTATTGTTGGCAAAATATCAACAAGAAATAGTAATACCGGATTTTGCCTTTTTGATATCGCAGTATGTTGTTGCTAAGGACGAAAGTCAAGTAAAAGAGAAATTTTACCATCTTAAAAATGCATTTCTGACTAAAGATGATCAAAAAAAGAAAAAACTACTAACCAAAAAATTACAAGATTCCAGCCCCAAGCAAGCAAGGTTGCTAAGTCTAATTCAAGAGATTATCTTTGAGGCGCAAGATTATATTAAAACAATCCATTTGCTACAATCGAGCCTTAAACTCTACGAACTAGCTAAAGCGGTGATTGAAAAATATCAAGCTC
This sequence comes from Candidatus Phycorickettsia trachydisci, assembly GCA_945875085.1. Taxonomy (GTDB): domain Bacteria; phylum Pseudomonadota; class Alphaproteobacteria; order Rickettsiales; family Rickettsiaceae; genus CAMCJU01. The sequence continues at coordinate 7,015 of CAMCJU010000026.1, read as the reverse complement.
ATAAACTGGCATGCGGATTTCTTGATTACGATGATTTAATATATCATGCTCATAACTTGCTGAGCAAATCAGAGCATAAAGATTGGATATTGTATAAACTAGATGGAGGCATCGAGCACATACTTGTTGATGAGGCGCAAGATACCAGTATCTATCAATGGAGTTTAATACTAACGCTACTTAGTGATTTTGTCGCTGGAGAAAGTAGCGCCCAAGAGCAAAAGTCAATTTTTATCGTTGGCGACGAAAAGCAATCTATTTATAGCTTTCAAGGAGCCGAATATCACCAATTTAATAACATTAAGGCAGAAATCCTAAGCCAACTGTTCTTAGCCAAAAAAGATCACAGAGTAGTTAATTTAACAACCTCCTATAGGTCATCTAGCATAATACTTGAGGCAGTCGAGCGAATTTTCAAGCAAGTACGCGCGCAAGACCCCTTGCTTTTCCAGGCTGATAATTTTGCGCTCAGCTGCTACTTGGAAAATTTCGGAGGCAGCATAGAGCTCTGGGATGTACATAAAAATCAAGACAAACCAGAGATATTTTGGCCAATACTTTTACAAGATGATCTTATCAGCAGCAAAGCAAAATTAGCTGTAGATATCGCCAAATACATCAAAGAAACTCTAGATTCTAAGAAGGTATTGTTTTCAACTAAAAACGTTGTAGAGCCGCAAGATTTTATGATCCTGCTAAGACAAAGAAACGATTTTGCATTGCTGCTAGTTAAAGAGTTGAAAAGTTTTGGGCTGCCTGTTTCTGGACTAGACCGCATCAGTTTGTTTGAAGATTTATCAGTGCAAGACCTACTTAGCGCGGCAAAATTTGCTTTATTGCCACCCGATGAGCTAAACTTAGCTTGTCTACTTAGATCTGCGTTAATTAACATCAGTCCGGCGTGTTTGTATGAGCTTTGCTATCAGCGCCAAGGCAATTTGTATACGCAAATTTATAGCAATCCAAAGTATTGTGATATTTCTGGGCAGCTAGATTCAATCAAGTCTTTAGCTCAAAGAGTTTCGATAAGTGATTTTTTTCATATCTTAGTTTATGTCAATAATAACTTAGCAAAGTTTTTAAGCATCAATGGCCAAGAAAGTCTTGATTCTATTAATGAGTTAATTAGCTTGGCGCTAAAGTTTGAGCAAGAAATCTCCGGAAACATGCAGGCATTTATACTCTGGTGTAGTAATTTGGATATCCAAATTAATAGAGACGCAAGTAGCGGTGGGGTGATTAAAATCATGACCGTGCACGCCTCTAAGGGGCTGCAATCGCCAATAGTTATCCTGCCCGATACCACAGGCTTACCCAAGAGCAGGAGCAAATTTTTATGGGATCAGCGCTATTGCCCATTTTTTGCATTTAGCGCAAGCAAACATAATAGATTTTATGATAATTTAAAAGAAGAAGAGAGTCAAAAACAGTATAAAGAGTACTTGCGCTTGCTTTATGTTGGCGTAACCAGAGCGCAAGAACAATTGATAGTTTGCGGATCCTTGGGCAGCAATAATATTGATGAAAAATGCTGGTATAGTATCATGCGCAATGCACTTCAAGAGAGCTTGACTCGTCAAGAAAAGCCAAATCTAATCATATTTCACAAGCAAAGCGCGCTGCTGCCACCACTGGCCGCGTTAAAACCCCCCCCTGATAATGACATGCCTTTAATGCCTGTGATTAATGTAAGTTTGGCTGCTAGAACTCAAGTCTTAAAACAAGAAGCGCCTAATTTTGAGGCAAATTCTCCTTTAGTAACCGAAAAGTCGGCCTACTATGGCAAGATAGTTCACAAGATTTTAGAAGATAGTATCAACAAAAAAGATCTCTCAATGCTTGTTACGCACGATTTATTAAATCTGCTACCAGAATATTATAGGGTAGCTATTTTGCCCGAATTGGATAAATTAAAGCTAAGCGATGAATTTAAACAGCTTTTGCAAGAAGAGGTCAAAACCGAAGTTAATATTGGCAATACTGATAAATTATCTAGAATTGACTTGCTATGCGTTTTTCATGATAAAATAATTATAGTTGATTATAAAACTGATAAAATTTTGCCAAAATCAATCTCACAAGTGCCAAAAAAGTACCTACAACAGCTTTTAAATTATAAAGAAGCGATAGAGCAAATATATCCTAATAAAAAAGTTGAGGCTAAAATACTTTGGTTGATGCATGCAGATTTTATGCAAATATTTTAAACCCTATTTATGTCAGAAAATTTCTCCCCTTTGGGTAAAAAGTCTAGCTATCCCGATCAATATGATCCAAACCTTTTGTGCCCCTTGCCGCGCGCTGAAAAACGCCGCCAAATAGGCATACATGATCACCTTCCCTTCCAAGGCATGGATATATGGCATGCGTATGAGATTTCATGGCTAAATGCGCAAGGAAAACCTAGGGTTGCTATTGGCAGATTCATTTTTGATGCATCCTCAAGATATATCATAGAATCTAAATCGCTAAAGCTTTACCTGAATTCCTTTAATTGCACAAAATTTGCCAGCCAATCTATCGTCTTGCAAGCTATGGAGCAAGATCTGTCAAAAAATGCCGATACTAATGTTAAAGTAGAATTGCTAAGTGTTGCAGACGTGTATTTGTTTACGCATCAAGAGGGTATATGCCTGGATGATCTTGAAATTCACGCGCCAAGTAGCCTTGACGTTGATAGCACATTGCTGGCGCCTTTGAATTCTTCTACCATTGTAGAGGAAAAGTTGTACTCTGATTTATTTAAATCCAATTGCCTTGTTACTAAGCAGCCAGATTGGGCAACCATATTTATTGAGTACAAAGGACATCCTATTGATCATAGCGCATTATTAAAGTATCTAATTTCTTACCGCAATCACAGCGGCTTTCACGAGCAATGCGTCGAGAGAGTGTATATGGATTTAATAAAAACATATAATCCGAATTATTTAAGCGTATATGCAAAATATACTAGACGAGGCGGCATTGACATATCGCCGTATAGAGCAACAAGCATCAAGACTTATCCGGAATTAAATAGAATAAGTCGCCAGTAATTGGCGCTATAAATGCTATGGATTGATTTATTTAAATAAATTATAGGCAAATTTATAAGCATCAAATTTCTCAAGATCGCCAATTTTCTCCCCCGTGCCAATGAAATATACAGGAGTCTTAAATTGCTCTATGATATTAATTATTGCTCCAGCTTTGGCCGTGCCATCCATTTTAGTAAGGATAATGCCATTTAAATCGGTAATGTTTTTAAAGTCCTTAACTTGCTGCAAGGCATTTTGCCCAGTAGTAGCATCAAGCACCAATAAAGAGTAATGCGGCGCTGATGGGTCTAATTTTGCAATTACTTTGCGAATTTTGGCCAGCTCTTCCATTAAATTCTTGTTATTATTCAATCTGCCTGCGGTATCGATCAGAAGTAAATCAGCCCCTATTTCTTTTGCATGCTCTAATGCTTTATATGCCACGCTGGCTGGATCAGCCCCTTGTTTTTCTGCTGCAATTATGCTGACGTTAGTTTTATCGGCCCAATACTTTAATTGCTCTTGGGCTGCTGCCCTAAATGTGTCGCAAGCGCTTAAAACTATTTTGCATCCTTGGAGTTTATAGTAATGAGCCAGCTTGCCTATGGTAGTCGTCTTGCCATTGCCGTTTACTCCGCAAACTAAAACTACCGTTATACCATCTGCTAGCTTGAGCTGATTAAAATCAGAGCTTACGTCTTGAGCAATAACTTTTGCGATCTCTTCCTTGATTGTTTCCAGATCTATTTTTTTATCAAATTTTAGCTCCTTGATTTTTGTAATTAACTTAGAAGTTATGCTGACTCCTAAATCTGCTTTCAATAACGCCTCTTCTAAATCTTGCAGAGAGCTATAATCAAGATGTTTCTTGTTAATAAGATCTGATACCGCCTGAGTAATTTTACTTGTTGTACTGCTGAAGCGCTTTTTAACTTCATCAAACCATTTCATAGCTAAAATACCTGTTTATAGTAATCTATAAATTTTTCTAGATTTTCAACGCTCAGATCCTCATCTTGGAATTTTGCCAATGAAGAGAAGTTCTTCAAAGAGTTTTGCGTATTTGGGCTTCTCTTGAGATAATCGATCAATGTCTGTAAATTTTCTTTTTGATCTAATGAGGCATAACTAATTGCCAGCATAATAACATCTTGACTTACTTGATTATTATTATCGATATTATCTTGCATGCTTTCAAATACCGATCCTTCGATTAAATCAATAAATTTTTGCCAATGCTTGGCCTTAAAATAGATGCGCTTTTTTATTAAGTAGCCATTGGGGCTGCTATCTTGCGATATATAAGAAATAGCCTTATCTAAATTGCCTAGCGCTTCATGAGCCAGAGCTTTCAGGACCAAGCGTTTTGCATATTCAGCAAATGAGTTATTAGCCAAATCTGTAGCTTCTAGAATTTTAATTGCTTCTTTAGGCTTTTGGCTGTCTAGATAACTCTGAGCTATCAAATCTGCAAATTCTAACTTATCATTCCCGTTGGCTTTAGTAATGTATTTTGTTAATAATTCTATAGCTGACTCATGCAATGTTAAATCGATCATTCGCTTGGCTGTTTGCAGAATTATCTTAATGCCATCGGCATCTAATGAGAGATAATTTTCAAATTCTAAAAACAAAGAAACATTCTCCAGATCGCTACGAGCACTGCTTGATAAGAAAATTTCCCTAGCTATGGAGTGAGTTTTTGTTGTAATTTCTAAATCCATGAATTTGTTTTCAAAGCAATTTTCAATATATTTATAAGTTCTAAGGACGTTAATTTTGTCATCCAGTTCTTGATAATAAAAAACCAAGCTTAGTAACAAATCTTGCTCCAAAGCATCACCCCTCCATGAAAAACGCAAAGCGCTAAGAGCATTAATCGCATCATGAGCGCTAATTTCTTTCTCCAGATATTTAATATTGGTAAGCTTGATAGTTGCTCTTAGTAAATTAAAATTATCACCTGAAGAGTTTTTCAGTATCGTCTGATACGCTTGTTTAGCAAGAGCGTTATTATTTTGCAAAGTATAAAGTTGTGCTTTTAAAAACAATAAATCATTTTGGATTTTAGGATCTTGATTGTGCCTTAATATGTTATATACTTTTTGCACATTATCAAGTAGATTATCTTGCAGATAAGATTCAATGCCGCAAATCACTAGCCTAAAGTACAAATCATCTGGATAGTCATTGATGATCTCCATGTTATCTAACAAGTTTATGTGGATTTTATTGTTCTTCAGCTTAAATTCATTGTAATTGTTCCACAAAGCAATGGCCTTATAACTTTGCTCTTGCGACAGTTTGGAAAAAATTTGCTCATATATATTTTTAGCTTTGGAATACTGATTAGTAAAACCTAAATTTATTGCAGTTAAAAGATAGGCTTGTAAGTCCTTGCTAAACAATGCTGGATACCTAATAGAAGCTATATTCAAGGCTCCTAAAGATTCTTGCTGCATGCCATGACAAAAATGCAAATTTGCCAATTGCCTAATGTTGCTATACATTTCCCTCTCTGGCAGATCGTTAGTCAGAGCCTTCTCTAACTTTGATTTTTCAACTATAAAATTTTGCGCATTTGGGTCTAATATGCAAAGAGGCAACAATCCATTGGCATCGCTAAAGTCTTCAAACAACAAGTCTGGATTAATTGTTTTATCCTTAAAGCCTACCAACAGGCCCTGCTCATGTTTATTAATTTGCAAATCTTGATTTTCAGATGCAATAACAATACCCTGGCTAGTTTCTAAAATTTGATATTTTTTACCATCTATTGGCTTGTTGATCTTGCCACTACTTAGCAAAGTAAAGACATAAAGGTACTGGCCGCTATTTGGGTCATGCAGTTTATACATTTTAGTATCTTGCGCTTCTATCAGAGTTTTTTTATCAGATTCAAACGGCACTATACTAATATTTTTACCAGATATGGCATCTGTAAAATTTCCCAGCGTTATAGTCACTCCTGTTGTATCTCTGTCAAATTTAGCGCTTTGGGGCTGGAGTAACTTAAATTTAAGAATAGTTTTTTGACTATCTTGCAACTGCGATGCTGATTTGATTATGGGGTCTTTGACATTTAATGTAAACTTTTTGTATTTATCAAAAACTACCCATAAATATTGATCTTTAATAAACACAGCAGCACCTACATTTTGCTGCCATGGAAAATGGATGACAACATCTTGGTTTTTGCGAGTCAGGTTAATTTCGCTAGATTTGTCGATAATCTTCTGGGTAATCTTCTGGATAGCTTTCTGGGCTTGCTTATCTGAATTTTTATCCGAAACATTAAACTCTATGGCAGTAAATTTTTCGCCATTGATTTTATGAAAATCGCTATATTCTCCTAAAAACTTAAAACTAAAGCCTTTGTTGGTTTTTGATAACTGCAAATTCGATGCAAATTTTGCAAAAGCAGCGTAATTTACTTGTGTTAATTTTATCGCACTATCACTTGTGACAACAACCTGCTTACCAATGGTAGTGATATGCAGATTTTGCCGATCTGGATGATGGAACACAAACGCTACTTGCTTGCTAAAATCTTTTGTTTCTATTTTAATTAGTTTTACTGCGTAAGCATTTGCCGCAAAAAGTACAATCAATAAAGCTTTTATCAGATATTTCATAAATTTATGTTTTTCGTTTTACATAGCCATAGATTAACAAGGCAAGCCTTGCGTTGCCAAGATCTGACAAATTCCAGAGCCGCCAAACGTCAGAGCTAAAAAATTTCCACTATATGTCAAGCTAGCCTTTGTTAATAGTATACTAAAATGCTTTTGATAATTAAACTTAAATTTTTCTACAAGAAGATTATTCAACTACAAGGCTCAGACGTAGTGACATACTCCCGCAACTAAACAGCAAGCTGTTCTAGTGGGGGCTTCTTGCGACCCGTAACACTATATTTAGTGCTACCTTTAGCCAAGGCAGGTTTGTCGAACCTATAGCCCTGAGGGAACTGCTTTACACAAAAGGTCTGCCCG
>CAMCJU010000025.1 GCA_945875085.1 Candidatus Phycorickettsia trachydisci | reverse complement strand
AAAGTATAGTGAAGTTGGGATAATTGTATAACCCTTTTGCTTAATTTTGCCGATAAATTTTTTTATCTCTTGTCTATGTAGTAACAGTTTGCGCACTCTTGTGGGCGTATGGTTTTGATAAGAAGCATTATCGTATCTTGAAATATGACAATTATATAAAAACATCTCATTTTTATCCTCAGCGGCATAAGCATCTTCGATGTTTGCTTTTCCCAGCCGTAATGCTTTTATTTCACTACCTGTAAGAACTATCCCCACTTCAATTTTATCTTGAAGAAAATAATTAAATTGTGCTTTTTTGTTATTGGCAATTAATTTTCTAACCATAAATAAATTTATCTAAACTTTGTAATATTTTGGTAATTTCGGCAATTTTTTGCAAATGGGGTATTTGTTTTACTATCACTAAACTTCCATCAGCTCTTATCTTACTATGTTTTGGAAATTTATTTACAAAATCAATCATTTTTTCCAAATGAGCACCACCGTGGAACTTCAATACCAAACCATTTGCGCCTAAATCAATGCGACTTATTTGAATTGTTTTGCAGATATTTTTTAATTTAACTATATCTAGTAAATTTTGAGCTTCCGCAGGAATTTGTCCGAATCTATCATTTAATTCAGCCATTAAATCCTGACAATCCTGCAAATTAGCCAGCCTTGCAATGCGCCTATAGATAAGTAATTTTAAATTTTCATCATTAATATAAGAGCTTGGTATATAAATAGGCATGCCTAGATTTAGCATCGGGGTATATTCATCACTATTATAGCCATCTTTCTGGGTGGCGTTTTTATGCATATTTTTAAGTCTGGAAATTTCTTCTTGCAGCATTTCTTGATATAGCTCAATGCCAACTTCCTTGACATGACCGGACTGCTCATCGCCAAGCAAATTGCCATAACCTCTTAAATCTATATCAAAACTTGCAATATTAAATCCAGCTCCTAAGTCTTTTACAGACTGAATGATCTGCAGTCTCCTATGCCCTAAACTGCCTATTTGTTCAAGCTTGGAGATTAAGTAACAATATCCTTGTAAATTTTTTCTACCTACTCTACCTTTTAATTGATAGAGTTGACTTAGGCCAAACATATGAGCGCTGTGTATTATAATCGTATTTGCATTTGGAACATCAAGGCCCGATTGCACAATATTGGTAGAAAGCAAAATATCAATCTTGCCATCATAAAAATCTGATAATACTTTATCTAGTTTATCGATAGGCATTTGCCCATGGGCAATTTGGATCTGTAAGTTAGGATCTATTTCTTGCAATGTGTTAAAAATTTTATCTAAGTCTTCGAGTCTTGGTGCGACATAAAATATTTTGCCATTTCTGGTAATTTCTCTTTGGATAGCATCTTTAATTCCTTGCAAATCATAGGTTTCAAGAAGAAATGTTTTAATTGGAATCCTTTGAAAAGGCGGCGTTGCAATAATGCTCAAGTCTCTAATGCCAACTAAAGACATCTGCAAGGTTCTAGGTATCGGCGTTGCTGAAAGCGATAAAACATGAGCATTTTTTTTAAGATTTTTTAATTTTTCCTTATCTTTAACGCCAAACTGATGCTCTTCGTCGATAACGATCAATCCCAAATCTTTAAACTCAATACTGCTACTAAATAAGCTTTGAGTGCCTATTACTATATCAACATGCCCAGATCTGATTTGCTCCTTAATGATTTTTTGCTCTTTTTGACATGTGAATCTAGATAACTTAGCAATCCGCGCGCTAGAGCCTTTGAAGCGCTCTTGAAAATTGATAAAATGCTGCCTTGCTAATACTGTAGTAGGAGCAAGTATTGCAACCTGCTTAGCATCGCCAAAGCTCCATATCAAAAAGCTAGCCCGCATCGCGACTTCAGTTTTTCCATATCCAACATCGCCACAAACCAGTCTATCCATCAATTTGCCAGTAGTTAAATCTTCATATATATCGCCAATAGCTTTTTCTTGATCATGCGTTTCAACATAAGGAAATAATTTGCAAAATTTTTGATAACTTTCATGATCAACAATCATGGGCAAATTCTCAGCCATTAGCCTGGAGGCAGCAGTATTAATAAGCTTTGCTGCGATTTCAGAAATACGACTTTTTAAAGATGCTTTTCGTTTTTGCCAACTTGCAGCCCCTAGTTTGTCAAGGGTAGGGCTGCCTTGGCCGAATTTTTTGATAAGCTCGATATTCTCAACAGGTATATAGACCTTATCGTCGTTTGCATAAAGCAGCTTAACGTAGTCATGGACTATGTTTTCAACATCCAGCGCCTCAACGCCCAAAAATTTACCTATGCCGTAATCCTTATGGACAACTATTTCCCCTGGTTGAAAATTATTTAGCTCTAATAGGAAGTTTTCAAATCCAGCAGCTTTAGAGCTGGTGGTTTTTTGCCTTGCTAAACCAAAAATACTACTTTCATCAATAATAAGACAATCTAGCAAGCTTATACTTTTTATATTGCCAAAATAAATATTGATGTAGTTTTTTTGCCCCTGGTCGTAGCAATCTATTTGTTGATATTTTAAATTTTGCTCATCTAGATGAGTTTTGAAGTTTTGGATATTTGCATGGGAATTAAATGCCAAAATAATCTTAATAGCACGAACTTTATCTGCCAAAAACCTGCAAGCTAGCTTGATAGCCTGAGCAACATTCCTTGAGCTCTGTAAATAGAAGTTTTCTGTAAAATTTTGCTGCTGCTTGGTGTCAAGAGTCTTAAAATTAAAATTATCTACCTCTGAATTTACTAAAAACAATTCTTGCGCAGGGCAAAGCAAGACGGTTTGCTTAGCAAAAGAAAGATACTGACTTTCTATCCTTTTATACATCTGAGAATAAAAAGTCTTTAAATCAAAATCTGTAAAGATTAGCGGATTATTTAAAAAATCGCAGATATGGGCTGTTTTATTAAAAAACATTGGCCACATATCCTCAATGCCAGGAAATTTACGACCCTTTATTATGGATTCATAGTGAAATCGATCATTTGTGGTAGAAATATTATTTTGAAACTTAGAATCAAAGCATTCTTTAGCGCTTGAGTTTAGCACCAATTCTGCAAATGGGTAGATGTTTAAGCTTGCTATTTCGATCGTTGAGCGCTGATCAAAAATATCCAAAACTTTAATCTTGGCAATTTTATCCCAATCGAAATAGATTCTATAAGCTTTATCTTCTAGAATGCAAATATCGATGATATCGCCTCTCCAGGAAAATTCCGCAACCGCATTTACGCTTGCTGTTCTGTAAAAACCATTCTGCAATAAGCTTTGCGCTAGTGCTGCTGGATCCAAACTAAGACCTGGATATAATTTGACTGCGCCATTAGTAAAAAAAATCTTAGGAGGCAAGCGCTGGCAAAAATTTTCTGCAGAAATAATTAGTACTTTTTTGGAATTATTATTTGCAATAGATCCTAAAATGCTAGCCCTAGTTGTTAAAATCTTCAAGCTAGGAGAGAGTTTGCTATAAAAAGCAACATCTAGACTAGGTAGAAAGTAGCAACTATCTAGCAAAAAAAATCTCAGAAAGTCGTAAATTTCTAAAGCTTGATTGTCGTTTTTAGCTACAAAAATAAGATCATTATTGTTTTTTTTAGACTCTAGAAATATCTGATAGCCTTGAAAATTATCTATGTTATACATACCTGTCTTGCGTCTGATCTAAAATTTTATTCAATAAGTCTTGGAATTTTCCCTCACATTTGCTTTGCCCGGTTATCCAAGCAAAAAGCTCTGCATCATTGCGCATAATTAGCTCCTCATATAGCAATAATTCTGGCAGATTCATTTTATTTAAGCTCTTTTTAGCAAATTTTGCAAATATTATATCGTTCTCTCTGCAGCCCATATAGCTGCTTTTATAAATAAGTTTCTTAATCAAGAGTTTTTTTTCAGATTGTAGCATGTGGGCAACTTGCAAATTTAAGTTTGAAGAAATATACTTATCAACATAACCGCAACAAATTTAATTCTAAACATTTTTTATGTATTATGACAACATATTATGCCAAGATGCTTGGAAAATATTAATAGATGATCCAGATACCTTGCTAGTAGATGTGCGTACAGAATTCGAGTGGCAAAATGTAGGAAAGCCAAGGTTGACAAATATACATCAGTTACTTCTAAATAGTTTAAAAATTTATCCCTTGATGACTTTTAACGAAAATTTCAATAAAATACTTCTTGCAAATACAAAAAACAAAAGTAAAGTGTTTTTTTTATGTAGATACGGCAGCAGATCGTCAGAAGCAGCAAAATTGGCCCATCTAAATGGTCTTGATAATTGCTATAATATGATAGATGGTTTTGAAGGTAATGAGTATGGTCCTGGGTGGCTCAAGAATAATTTACCTGTCGCATTTGATTAATATAACTTTGTAATATAACAATAAAATTTAAGAACTTATGTCACACCTAGCTGTCGCTAATGTCAAAAACGCCGATTATTTTCTGGAGATATGGAGTTTTGTTAAGCAAGATTTAAAGCTAAAATATGGAGAAACAACCTTCAATAACTGGATCGTAAAAATCAAACTTATTGAATATACTAATAATTGCATAATACTTTCAGTTCCAACGGCATTCATGCGCGATTGGATTAAAAATAATTATTTTGAATTAATTTTGCAACTTTGGAAGCATTACGACGAGACCATCAGAGATGTTGAATTGATAATATCTGGCAATCTTAATAACCAGGCGCCAACAGCAGCAGCCAGTAATGCCGAACAAGAGGAGCAAAGGGCAGAAAATATTTTTAGTTCCATCCTGGATCCAAGATTTACTTTTGATAATTTTGTTGTTGGAAACCCAAATCAGTTGGCTTATACAGCTTCAAGGGCAATTGCAGAATCTAGATCAGCCATTGCTGAGTCTAATCCCTTATTTTTATACGGAGGGGTTGGACTTGGCAAAACTCACCTAATGCATGCCTTAGCGTGGCATATACAGACTCACAATCCAGGGCGCAAAGTTATCTACATGTCGGCGGAAAAATTCATGTACCAATTCGTCAGAGCGCTGCGCAACAAGGACATCATGTCCTTTAAGGATCAATTCCGCTCCGTAGATGTGCTGATGATTGATGATATACAATTTATATGCGGCAAAGACAGCACTCAAGAAGAATTTTTCCACACCTTCAATGCCTTGATCGATAACAACCGCCAAATTGTTATTTCTTGCGACAGGTCTCCTTCGGATCTAGACAACATCGAAGATCGTATAAAATCCAGACTAGGCTGGGGGCTTGTTGCCGACGTTCACAGCACTACATTTGAATTAAGGCTAGGGATTTTAGAATCCAAGATAGAGCAAATGAATATTAGCGTCCCTAAAGAGGTGGTGGAATTTTTGGCCAAAAAAATCACCTCTAACGTTCGTGAACTAGAAGGGGGATTAAACAAAGTTATTGCCCATTCAAGCTTAATAGGCAGGCCAATGTCTTTGGAAGGAACGCAGGAAATATTAAAAGATTTATTAAAATCTAATTCAAAAATCATCAATATCGAAGATATCCAAAAGAAGGTTTCTGAGAGATATCAGATTAAAGTAGCCGACCTGTCCTCAGAAAGAAGAATGCGCAATATCGCCAGACCTAGGCAGATTGCCATGTACCTCTCCAAGCAACTAACGTCCAAGAGTTTAGTGGAAATAGGTAGAAATTTTGGCAAAAAAGATCATACTACGGTAATACACTCAATTCGTAAAATCGAAGAATTGCTTAAAATAGACTTGAGTTTTGCAGAAGAAATTAATTATCTTCTGAAGATTTTGCAGTAAGTATAATTTTTATTTGGCAGACTAAAATAAAAATATTATTAGAAATCTCAAAAATTTCCCTTGATGAATAGATGATTTTATTATACAATTCTTAAAAGATAAGGGGCGATTAGCTCAGTTGGTAGAGCATCTCGTTTACACCGAGGAGGTCGGCAGTTCGAGCCTGTCATCGCCCACCATAATTTGATCTCCCTACACAAAATTACTTTTATTACTTGCTTTTATCGTATTCCTATAGAGCCTTCTTTGGTGAAAAGCTTAGATTCTAAACGCTTCTTGCCGTGAGTTATTGCTACGTCTTTAAATTCCATTTCTGGCCGATCTATTTTTACTAAGTGCCTGAGTGTTGTTGGATCGAATTGATTGGCTATAGCTTTCAAATCTTTCTTACCTTTATCTCCCTGAGATGGATCAACTATAGCAGCTATGTTTTTGAGGGCTTTAACATCCTCTTGAGATTCAATTTTTGGCGGATCTATTTTTACCAAGATCTGGAGTGTTGTTAGATCGATTTGCTCAGTTATTGCGGCAAAATCTTTTTGACCTTTAGCGCCTTTAGATGGATCAACTATAGCAGTTATTTCTTCGGGGGTCTGAGCTATAGCAGTTATTTCTTCGGGGGCTTTAATATACTGAGATTTATAGAGTACGAAATTCATCGCATCAGCGGCCGCAATGTCGATCTCTCCAGCTTTAGAAAGCTCATTAGCAGTATCTTTAAGATTTGCCCTTAAGTCTTCGGCCGTTGTCTTATCATTTTGAGATATATTCTGAACATAATTTGCTACTAGATTAGCCATCGCCTCACCAGGCCCATCATACCACTCTCTAGCAGCTTGTTTTTGCTCTTTCGCGGGCACGGCTGATGGATGTTTTTTGCGCTCATCAGCGGCCTGAAACACATCCCCCCAAACTTGCGGATCTAATGTCGAAACATCTTTGATAAAATCTTTCTGCGCCTCATTAAGGTTGAGTGCAGAGACCTTATCACTAGAGCTGACAGCATTGACAATTTTCGCAAACTGCTCTATATCTTCATACTTAGATTTGTTATAATCCGGAACCATGTTTAGCAAATGCTGCCTCATGGCCATTTTGCCATCATTGAATAGAGTCTCAAACTTCTGAGGAGTTATGTCAAATGAATCAATGTTAACGTCTTTAGAATCTAACACCACGGTGTTTAAGGCATGATTATCTCTAATGTCTTGTCTTGTTATGGCATCCAATTTGGAATAATCTTCTTTTGGTTCTACAAGGGTTGAAACAAGATAGTCTATCGCCTTACGACCTATCCCATTACCAGGCTTAATTGCTTGTTCCGAGTGTATTGCCTGAAGATTGCTTTTCTCTGTATTGCCCATATACATAACCACCAAAGTTCTGCCATCTTTATCTTCAAAATACCGTGTGGGTGTATTGTCCATAACCCCACCATCTGTATATAGTTTACCGTTTATTTTTACGGGCAGAAAAGCGCCAGGTAAAGCCCCAGAAGCGCCAGCGGCTCTAGCAATACTAACATCAGGAGAGTTTGCTGCATTAAAAATAGTTGCTTCAGTAGCGCCACCAACTTTTGTTGCAGTGAGATGAAGTTTTTTAAATTTTTCTGGATCAATTTTGTTCATCAAATCCAAATCTGCAAAAGTTACCCCTTTTTTAGGATTTTTAAGCTTTTCCTTAACGCGATTCATTGCAATAGTGAATTTTAACCTGTCAGATTCATCACTCTTTAGGAGAAAATCATCAAACTTAGCTATAAAGTCCTTGCTGGATAAATTTTTCTGAAAGCTATTTTTTATTTCATCATTAATAAACTCCCTTAAAGGCAAATTGTCTCTAAATAACGTTTTTGCTTCTCCCCCCTTGCCAAATTCTTTCAAATTCTTGTTGCGCAGCTTGTTCTTGATATCTTCGGGGTCACATGCAGCTGCTAACAATGATGCTAGTAACGCTCCGGCGGAAGAGCCCGCGATTTCTTTAATGTACTTTAGAGTTCCCTCTTCTTTCATAGCAGCAGCCCCACCAATGCCCGCAGCTCCTTTTACCCCGCCGCCAGATAAAGCCAAATTGGTGTAAGGCTTTTCTTGTTTCTCGCGTAATTCTTTCATTTCCTTTGACATAAAATATTTCCTTTTTTATTTATTATAATTTATTCAATCTTCTAGAGAGTTATAAAAACGCAAAAAAGCAGCAAAAAATTTATAAGTATGCTTTTGATGAGCGACTTTATGGCCAGCTTTTAGAATATTTTACTAGCGCGCAAGAAAAATGTTTGTTTTTTTAAGTTGCCTAAAATTATAATTTGAATGATGATTAATAAAGAAGAACTATATTCAACGCCACTTATGAGAAAAATATTTTTACTACTCGTTGTTTTTAACTTAATATCTGCATGCGCACAAAAACAACAATATGAGATCCTAAGCCCATGCGTGTCTCTTGAAACACTAAATCCGCACGCTAAAAATCCATGTATACGCAGACCTGCAAATCATCACTTATCATGATAAGGCTAATTGCTACCTATCTTGTGCGCGCTTATCAGGTGATTATTTCTCCATATTTAGGACAATGTTGCCGATTTCATCCTAGTTGCTCTAATTACGCAATTGACGTGCTAAGGAAAGATACGCTTTGTAATGGGATAAAAAAGATATGCATAAGAATACTAAAATGTAGCGGCTTGAGTAAAGGCGGATTTGATCCCGCTTGAGGGATTTACAGCCCGCTTAAACCTAGGCGCTCAAACAGTCTATTGTCTTTTTCGGGCAAGGGATTATCTGCTGTCAATAACTTCTCGCCATAAAATATAGAATTTGCTCCGGCCATTAAACATAAAGCCTGGAGTTCATCAGACATATCTTGTCTGCCAGCAGAAAGCCTGATGTATGAACGTGGCATCAACAATCTAGCAAGCGCAATAGTGCGCACAAAATCAAAAGCATCCACTTCTTGTGCATTTGCAAGAGGCGTGCCAGGAATTTTAATTAGCTTATTAATAGGAACTGATTCTGGAGGCTCGACCAAATTAGCCAGCAGCACTAGCATTTTAATTCTATCATCATTGGTTTCGCCCATGCCCAAGATCCCCCCGCAGCATACTTTTATCCCAGCTTTTCTAACGAAATCTAAGGTCTGCAAACGATCTTGAAACTGGCGAGTAGTAATTATTTGATCATAAAATTCTGGCGAAGTATCAATATTATGATTATAAAAATCAAGCCCAGCATCTTTTAGCTTTTGCGCTTGCTCCTCCTTGAGTAGCCCGAGCGTGACGCAAGTCTCTAAGCCTAATTTCTTAACTTTAGCGACCATCTGACA